>JBDTLP010000008.1:0-71974 GCA_039934735.1 Ferruginibacter sp.
ATGATTGATAGCACGGGTGAGATCTCTAGAGATGTCAACTCTTGAGATGTCAACTACGAAGAAGTTTAATGATTGATAGCACGGGTGAGATCTCTAGAGATGTCAACTCTTGAGATGTCAACTGCGGAAAAGTCAACCCTGATTCAGCAAAAGTGCTAAAACAAGAATTTCTACTGATCAACCAGTGATTTCAAAAAATGCCTGGTTAAGCTATACTGAAATGTCAACCGAAGAGATGTGAACTTATAAAAAAGTGATATGATATCTTTTGAAAAAGAAGCCTTCTCTCTTTTGCCGGACAGCATACACATCGTTATATTGCATTTCCATGCTCGCACTAAAAAAAATAATCATCACTCATTTTAAAAATTATGAATTTAGTTCGTTTGAATTTTCAAAAAATGTGGTGGGTATCTGCGGACTTAATGGAAAAGGAAAAACAAACCTGCTTGATGCTATTTATTACTGTTGTTTTACTAAAAGTTATTTTTCTGGTACCGACCTGCTTAATATAAATTTTGAAAAAGATGGATTCAGGCTGGAAGCTTATTTTGATAAACAAGCTGTTGATCAGAAAGTAATTTGTATTCATCGTGGTACGACTAAAAAAGAATTTTCTTTGAATGATGTGCCGTATGAAAAATTTTCAAAGCATATCGGTCTGTTACCTGTTGTGATGATAGCACCCGACGATATTGAATTGATTACCGGCAGCAGTGATGGAAGAAGGAAATTTGCTGATACTGTTTTAAGCCAGGTTGATGCGGGTTACCTGCAGGAACTGATCACGTACAATAAAATATTACAACAACGCAACAGCCTGCTTAAAAAAATGGAGAATGACAGGAATGGTTCTATGACTGTTCTTGAAATTCTGGATGAGCAATTAATAAAACCTGCAACAATCATTCATGAAAAAAGAAAAACATTTCTTTCAACACTGATTCCGCTGGTTAAACAATTTTATAAACAGATCTCTAATAATGCAGAAACAATTTCGCTTGAATATATCAGTCAACTGAATGAAAATTCATTTGAGAACCTGCTTAAACAAAATAGAAGTAAAGACCTTCTTTTACAAAGAAGCAATGCTGGTATTCATAAAGACGATGTGGGCTTTTTTTTAAATGGGCAGCTGTTCAAAAATATTGCATCCCAGGGCCAGCGAAAAAGTTTATTATTTGCATTAAAGCTTGCAGAATTTGAATTATTAAAAATGAATAAAGGCTTTGCTCCGCTCCTTTTACTGGATGATGTTTTTGAAAAACTTGATGAAATTCGTATGCAACAATTGTTGCATTGGGTGTGTAATGAGAATGAAGGAAAGGTTTTTATTACAGATACGCATAAGCAACGTTTAGAAGATGCGTTTAATAAATTGGGTGTAGATTTTCAGATCGTTGAGTTGTGAAAAGGAAATATTCAATATTCGACGCACCATGCTCAATATTCTTCGGAAAATTTTTCTATTGAAATTTGAAAATTGTGCGTTGAATATTGAATATTTGTCCTGGAGTTTAAATACAGGCTATTGATTGTACATTTGCAGCATGGGAGAACTTTCAATTCAAGAAGCGATGCAACAGTTTTTAAAACACAGCCGTTTAAAGCATGGCGTACAAGCTGTACAAATTGAAGAATTGTGGGAGGGCATCATGGGGAAAGCAATTGCAAAATATACTGATAAGATACAGATTATCGGCAGTACACTTTATATCACATCAACGGTAGCTCCATTAAAAAATGAATTGCTTTATCAAAAAGAAAAAATTATTGAAAGGGTGAATGAAGCATTGGGGGATAAGATCATTAAGGAAGTAGTTGTAAAGTAAGTTCTTTGGAAATAAGAAATAAATAATAAGAAATAAGGAATGCATGTCGCACGAAGTTTACTTTCTTATTTCTTATTCAACATTTCTTATTCCTTATTCATTATAGGTCTCAACGTATAACCTTCTTTTCTTAGTAATGAAATAAGCCCCTTCTCCCCTACCAAATGTCCTGCGCCAACAGCAATAAAAATATTTGTTTTAGGAAGAATCTTAATTAGTTGTTGCACCCAGTTACGATTTCTTCGATCAAGTAAAATTTCCTGGCTCTTTTCATCTGTATTGAATTTAGGATCGTTGAACATTTTTTCCATCGCTGATAATTGTTGCGTTTTATAAACGTTCAGCATGGTATCAAAATAGTTTGTATAAACAGGAAGGCTATCAATCATATCCAACAAATCCTTCGCCTGGTCTTTATATGGAATGCTGTCAAATACTGAAGCCTGGAAAGCGACTGTTTCAAATCCTTTGATCTCCTTCTTATCTTTTTTTGTTAGTTGCATGATCGCTTCTTCCATGCCACTCATGGTTTTGCATGGCATCATTTTAGGATAGAGTAAAGCCTGCAGAAAATTAGGTTTCATTTTTTGCAACATCATCATACTTGCTTTCAAACTGTCTTTAAAAAAATGTTCAACCCTTGCATATTCTTCAGGAGTATAAAGATCTTTCAAAGTTTTTCCATCATTCATATTTATGTAAAACAAAGCACCCAATGTATTTGCAGGATCGTCCATGTCCATTTCAAGATATAATTCTTTAGAGTTGTCAACTGCCTGTTTAAGGTTTTCTGAAAGATGAATATCTTCTTTGCACATCAGGTGAAAAGTTCCAAATAAATAACTTGGTTTAGTAAGACCGTTACCACTTATTTCCCAAAGCAGACTATTGTCATCAGGATTTGATTTTAATTTTTCAACCGATTGTGAACGGCAGGATTGAAAAAATAGTATTGGGAGGATGAGGAGTGAATATTTCATGGTTGCTTTAAAGTTGATAAAGATGATTGGTAGATAAAATTAGTAAAGTTGGTTGGGTTGATAAAGTTGAAAGCGTTAACATAGTTGATTGGGTTTATAAAGGATTTTACCTGGTTAATTTTATAAATATTGTCTACCCTGTTAACTTACTCTTAGCTCAATTTGCCAAATAAACTTCCACCCTTCCTAAAAATATGATCAATACTTCTCTCCACATCAGGATCTTTTTCAACCGGTGGTGCATGATGCGGCTTAATGCGTGCGTCAATAATGAGCGGGCCTCTACAGCCCCAGTGTTTATTTTTTATAGATGCATTTATTCCGTAAATGTCATGTGATGGATTGCAGCGTGTGAATGTTACCCATAAAAAATTATTCAAGGTTGAAGCAACAAAGCTTGCATCATCAGCTATAATAATAAACGGAATTTCTTTTAATCCATCTGCATATTCCGTTAATTGTTCATTCAACTGTTGCATTTGATAATGAGCATTATTATAATCTGTAAATGCACAGCTTTTAAGTACGACGATACCCGGCATTACAAGTTTTGGGTCTTCGAAATTTATAAGTGAATCAAGTAATGCAGGAATTGTAGTTGCCAGGGTTCTTATTACTTCACCATAAGCCGCAAATACAACTTTGCTTCCGCTGTTCAAACCAACACCGGAATAATCAAGTGTATCAATGGTTGTGTTTGTATAAAAATGAATATCTCTTTCGAGGTTTATTCGTTGTAAAATAAACTGGAAAAAATCAGCCATTTTTTGTGTACTGATATTGTTATCATCATCAGCAGTGATGAATAAAAATTTAGCAAGGCTCAATTGTCCTGTTCCAAGAATATGATTGGCGATCGTTAGTATTTCTGCCGGTTGTTTTGCTGGAGCATAGGGCGTGTATCTTTCACTTCCTATTGCTAACAATAAGGGATGTACGCCTGCAGCATCTACAGCATGAACTTCTTTTAGTCCTGGTATTTCCTTTTGAAGAGCAGTTCCTGTGATAGCATGTATTAAATCACCAAAGCTGGTATCTTCCTGCGGTGGCCTTCCCACTACGGTGAATGGCCAGATCGCATTTTTTTTTGCATACACTTTATGCACTTTCATGACAGGGAATAAGTGCTTTAAACTATAATATCCAAGATGATCTCCGAATGGGCCTTCAGGCTTATTGATGCCAGGGATTACTTCACCGGTAATAACAAAATCTGCATCTGTGCTGATGCAGTATCCATCTTCATAGGTATATCGAAACCTTCTTCCACCAAGTACACCGGCAAATTTCATTTCGCTTATGCCTTCCGGTAAGGGCATTACTGCAGCTACGGTGTGTGAAGGAGGACCTCCAATAAACACACTTACTTTTAATGGGATGCCTTTTTTATTCGCCTTGGTTTGATGAATGCCAATGCCGCGATGAAGCTGGTAATGTAATCCCACTTCTTTATTCAATTCATATTCATTGCCATTTAGCTGAATGCGGTACATGCCAAGATTTGAATCGTTGATACCAGGTTTGTCGGTATCTTCTGTATATACCTGAGGCAAAGTAATAAATGCGCCGCCATCCATGGGCCAATGTTGTATGAGTGGAAGATCTGAAATAGTTACCTGCTGTTCCATTACAGGTTTAGACGATGGATCTTTTAAAGGTAAAGTTTTTATTGCGGCAAGGCTTGTATTCAAATTTTTTATTGGATGCTTTAATGCCTGTACAGGATCATGCTTTAATTCTATCAATTGCTGAACAGTGGCAAGATTATTCCTGAAAATGAATTTGCTTCTTTCAAGCGTACCAAAAATATTAGATGCAGCACGGAATTTACTTCCCTTTACGTTTTCAAATAACAAAGCAGGGCCTTTGGCTTCATACACACGCAGATGGATAGCCGCCATTTGCAGGTAAGGATCTACTTCTTCTTTTATTCTAACCAGTTGCCCATTCTTTTCAAGATCAAGCAGGCATTCTTCCAATGAACGATAAGACAAAGATGTAAGATTTATGATTTAAGATATATGATTTGAGGTATGTCTAAATATACGATGTAATATTTAAGATGTGAATGACAAATCTTATATCATACAACTAATATCATACATCATACATGTCAGACAGGTCTTGGACAGGAAATTCTTGAACGCTCTACCTTATAAGCATGTTTTCTGCGTGAACCAACACTGGGTATGCGTACTCTTAACGTAATTCCTGAAAAATAATACCAATCCTTGTTTGCAGGATTTCCACGTGGAGTACCATCAGCAGGATATGGGCTTCCATCAATTTCATCCCCTCGATATGCATAAAATGCTGCAGTGCCGCCACGATTATGAGTTAAAATATCTTTATCAATATAGGTCTTGCTTACATCATCAAGGTAATCGGTAAAAGTTTGCCTGACTCCCAATACAAATCCAAGGCGTGTATTATTAGAAATGGCCCATTGCAAACCTCCTCCATATGGAATTGAAAATTGAGTGAGTTTATATCTTTTTCTTCCGTCATAAAAACCTTCGCCTTCAGTACCTAATTCATAAAGGCTGATAAGGTTGCCATTAATATCTTTTGTATATGGACTAAATCTATATACAGAGATACCAACAAATACATACGGGGTTACTTTATAGCTATAGAGGTCCAGTAAAAGGTATTCGTATCCAAGTGAAAATTCTGTGATGTTAGAAGTAAAACTAAGATTTCTTGTTCTGTTGTGAAGTCCATCTGCATCACTTCCACTTATCTTTCCGTAAGTAAAGTCTGCCCTGATCAGCATGTGTTCATTTAATTCACGCAAGAAACCAACTCCCCAGGCAAAGTGTGTATGCTTAGGTTCATATAATTTTGTTGACAGGTCGCCCTGGTAATTAGAAGTACCCACAAAAAAACTTGTAAAGAGATTTTGAGAGATTGACTTGTGGCCAAACAGGAGCGTTATGAAAATAAAAATGTATCTCACAGATATTATTTTATCTGCCGCTCTTATTTTTTCAGATACATCACTTCTTTCACTAATCGAACGGTGCGTGGAATATCCGGCAAATAGGCGGCAACTAAATTAGGTGCATAGTGCATGGGTGCGTCAGCCGAAGTTATCCTGCGAATGGGCGCATCCAAATAATCAAATCCTTCTTTCTGTATACGATACGTAATTTCGGACGAAACGGATGCAAAAGGCCATTGTTCTTCTACAATTACAAGGCGATTTGTCTTCTTTACGCTTTCTAAAATGGTGAACCAGTCCAATGGGCGAATGGTTCTGAGGTCTATTACTTCTGCGCTAATATTTTCTTTTGCCAATTCTTCTGCAGCGCCCAAAGCAACTTTCATCATCTTATTAAATGAAACAATGGTTACATCAGTTCCTTCTCTTACCACATTTGCTTTTCCGATTGGAATCAGGTATTCGCCTTCTGGAACGTCGCCCTTATCGCCATACATGACTTCACTTTCCATAAAAACCACCGGATCATCATCCCTGATCGCTGATTTCAACAATCCTTTTGCATCATAAGGGTTGCTAACAGATATAACCTTAAGCCCTGGGATATTTGCATAATAGCTTTCAAAGGAGGTAGAATGTTGTGCGCCTAATTGTCCTGCACTGCCAGTGGCACCTCTAAAAACGATTGGGCAACCAACTTGTCCCCCGCTCATTGCCAGCATTTTAGAAGCGGTATTTAAAATTTGATCCATAGCCAGAACTGCAAAGTTCCAGGTCATGTATTCAACGATTGGCCGCAATCCATTTTGAGCGGCACCAACAGCTATTGCGGTAAAACCAAGCTCAGCGATCGGTGTATCAATCACCCTTTTTTCGCCAAATTCATCCAGCATTCCCTGGCTTACTTTATAGGCGCCATTGTATTCGGCCACTTCCTCACCCATTAAAAATACGCGTGAATCAAGTCTCATTTCTTCCTGCATCGCTTCCCGTAAAGCTTCTCTAAAGGCAATTTGTCGCATGCTGCTATTTGGTTATTTATTTTTTATAGTTGATTGCAATTCATTGCAAATTTATTCTTTCGAAAGCACACAAACAAACTATGTATGATTTATGACCTAAGAGTTAAGATGTATAATTTATGCGAAGCTTTTAAAATCATACATCTTAAATCTAACATCATACATAAAAAAAGGATGCTCTCCTGTGAGCATCCTGATAAAATTGGTTTTTCCAGTGTTTACTGATTTGACTTATCTGTTTAAAAAACAGCATAAGCAGGGGCTTTATTAAATGTCATACATAACTGTTATGTTTAATGGCGGGGTATCTGGGTATAATTATCAGGGAAGTTTTGAAACACAGCTTTAATTAAATTGAATTGTGTGTTCAATAGATAGAAATAATTTTATAGTTAGTTAATAATGGTAATGTTATTATACAGTTCTACAGGGCGCTTTTTCGTAAAGCAGGTCAGGAAAATATTCAAATGATTCAAAGGAATGTTGAAACCGCTGTGCCTAAAAGATCAGTCACAAAAATGATTGTAAATCGTAGATAAAGGATGAAAACGTTTGATAGGTTAAACAGTTATCAAGGGACTTGGTATGTTACCAGATCAGTGTAACGGTGCGCAAAGTAGAAACAATTTTTTAATAAAACAATATTAGTAGAAAAAAGTTTTAATTTTTTTTTCAACTGTAAATTAATGAAGTTGAAAAGTTAGCAGGTTAAAAAGCTAACAGATTGAAAAGTTGAAAGGGTTGATAAAGTTCATTGAGTTTTAAACTCTATTAACTTTATCAACCCTTTCAACTATATCAACATAGTCAATTTTATCAACCCATATTCTCAATCACCATCGCACTGGCCCCTCCACCACCGTTACAGATACCCGCAGCTCCGTATTTTGCATTATTTTGTTTAAGAACATTGATCAATGTGACGATGATCCTGGCACCACTACAACCAAGCGGATGCCCAATTGAAACTGCTCCTCCATTCACGTTTACAGTTGAAGGATCTAATTTCATGCGCCTGCTGTTTTCAATACCAACAACTGAAAATGCTTCATTTAACTCCCAAAAAGAAATATCTGACATTTTTAATCCTGCTTTTTCAACTGCTTTTGGAACTGCAATAGATGGGGTTGTGGTGAACCATTCCGGAGCTTGCTCAGCATCAGCATAAGCAAGTATTTTTGCAATTGGTTTTAGGCCGAGTTCTTCTGCTTTTTCTTTGCTCATTAAAACCAGGGCTGCTGCGCCATCATTCATAGTAGATGCATTGGCAGCAGTAACAGTTCCATCTTTTTGAAAAGCGCCTTTCAATTCCGGGATCTTATCAAACTTTACATTAAATGGCTCTTCATCTTTTTTTAATAGAATCGGGTCGCCCTTGCGTTGAGGTATTTCTACAGCAATAATCTCGTTATCAAATTTGCCGCCATCAGAAGCCGCCTGGCTACGTTTGTAACTTTCAATGGCGAATGCATCTTGTTCACCACGGCTGATTCCGCATGTTGATGCACAAAGTTCTGCAGCATTACCCATTGCTTTGCCATCATATACATCGGTAAGCCCGTCTTTTGCCAAACCGTCGATGAGTTGTGTATTACCATATTTGTTTCCCCATCTTAAGCTATCTGTATAAAACGGTACATTGCTCATACTCTCCATACCACCTGCCACTACAATTTCAGCATCTCCCAGCATAATACTTTGAGCTGCCTGTGAAATGGCTTTCATACCACTGGCACAAACCTTATTGATGGTGGTAGCATTTACTTCATTTGGAAGCCCTGCAAATTTGGAAGCTTGCCTGGCAGGTGCCTGTCCAAGGTTGGCCTGAACTACAGAACCCATCAGGACGTCATTTACCATTTCTGGTTTTATACCAGCTTTTGATACAGCACCTTTTATAGCAAAACCACCTAATTGGGTGGCTGTAAACCCTTTTAGAACTCCACCAAAACTGCCAATCGGCGTTCGAACAGCAGAAATAATATATATTTCTTTCATATAGCTTGATTTAAGGTTGCAAAGTTAATGGTAAACCGACGAGTTTTTTTTCGTTTCAGCGAATATTTGGGATAGGTTTACAGTTTTTGGGTAAAAAAGCAGGAAATTTGAACAATTTAGTTCCATTTTGACCGTTAACTCTTTACCAACAGCCGCAAGGAAAATGTTTATAAAATTTCCTTGTAATAATTTGCATATTAGCGTTTGAAATATTACTTTTGCCCAATAAATAATAGAAATACTAACCTATTAATTTATAACTGCTTATCCAACCTTTTGAAAATCTTCAACCTTTGATTCCAGTATTCAATTAAACCATTGAATTCATTCCTAAGAATAATTCCTCTGAATTGAAGTCGAAATGCTTCTTTTTACCTAAAATCCACACTGCGAGAAATCTCCATTGTTACTTTGTATTAAAAAAATAATATAATTATAGCATAATTGTAAATAAAATTTATGGCTCGACCCCTTTCATACTTGGTTTGTTTATCTCTACTTGTTTTTGCTTTCACTTCGTGTGTAAGTACACAGAAAACAACTTATTTCAATGATGCCGGAGATACAACTTTTGTAACAAGGACCGATGATGCGGCCGATGCACCTATTCTTAAAAATGATATTCTTAGTGTAACGATAAGCAGTGCAAATGCGGACGCTTCTGCCCTTTTTAATACGAGTAATAACTACAATACCAGTTCAACATCAAGTACAGGTGCACAAACCAATGTTTCGGGATATCTTGTAAACAGCGATGGTTTTATACAGTTGCCTATTCTTGGAAATATTAAAGCTGCCGGTGTCTCAAGGAAACAGTTGAAAGCAGATATCACCAGTTTAATTCTTGAAAAAAAATTACTCATTGATCCAATTGTTACCATTCGTTACCTGAATTTTGAAGTCACAGTTCTAGGAGAAGTAGCACATCCAACTGTAATAAATGTGCCAAATGAAAAGATATCATTGGTAAAGGCATTGGGCCTGGCAGGTGATATCACCGTATACGGAAAAAAAGACAATGTATTGTTGATTAGAGAAAATGATGGTAGAAGGAAGATCAAGCGTATTGATTTGAATTCGAAAAATTTTCTAACATCATCTTACTATTACCTGCAACCGAATGATGTTATTTATGTGGAAGCGAATAAAGAGAAAGTTGCACAAGCAAGCCGTAACCAGGCTCTTTTGCCAACGATCTTAAGTGGTTTATCTGTAGTTGCAGTTATATTGACACAATTAATAAAATAATTCTGAAGGAAAAAATACTAATGACGCAAGGAAAACAACATAAGGCCCCTTTACCGAAAGAAGAGAACATGGTTACCCAGTTGCTCTCCAAGTATGTATCATACTGGCCTGCCTTTGTGATCTTTGTTGCCATAGCTGTTGCAGGAGCTTATGCTTATCTCAGGTACACAACTCCTTTGTATGAAGCAAATGCAACTTTGATCATTAAAGATGAAAAGAAAGGTGGTGATGATAAAATAATGGATCAGCTCAATATGATGGGCACAAAAAAGATCATTGAGAATGAGATAGAAGTATTGCAGTCGAGGAGCTTAATGGATAATGTTGTAAAAGCTTTGCACCTTTATGCGCCGGTTTCTATAGCAGGAAAAGTAAAAGCAATTTCGGGATATATCAGTTCGCCATTAGAAGTTGTGATCGATAATCCTGATACGCTAAATGAAATCCCAAAAGTTATTTTTACTTATGACCAGGTCAATAAAACCGTTTCATTGAATGGAAAATATGCGGGTCATGTAAATGAGTGGTTACGTACAGCTTACGGAACGTTGAAGTTTATCCCTAATAAAAGGTACATTCCGCATTCAATGGGGAAACAATATTATTTTTCTCTTTTACCAGTTAAAGATCTTACCAGCAGAATTTTGGCAAGTCTTAAAGTGGTGGCGGCAAGTAAATTATCTAGTATCATTAGTTTAAGTTATAGAGATGAAATTCCACAACGTGCTGAAGACGTATTAAACGCACTGATTGTTTATTATGACAGGGCTGCTATTGATGAGAAAAACAGCCTTGCAAAGAATACCCTTCAGTTTGTTGATGAACGTTTAGGAATGGTTAAACATGATCTTGATTCAGTAGAAAAAAATGTTCAGCAATATAAAACCGTCAATGGTGCAACAGATATAAGTGCACAAGGCCAGGCATATCTTAATAACGTAAGTAGTAATGACCAGGAATCAGGAAGATTAAGGGCACAACTTGCAGGTATCGCTGAAGTTGAGAAAAGTATTACCAATAATGGTGGTAGCGGTGGATTGATGACATCAGGTGTGAGTGATCCAAACCTTACACAATTAATGAATGATCTGAATAATAAAGAACTGGAATACCAGAGGCTTAAAACTACAGTTGCAGAGAATAACCCAATCCTTGTTTCATTAAGGGAGCAGATCGAAAAGTTGAGGCCCACCGTTCTTGAAAATGTACAGAACCAAAGAAAAAGCCTGGAAGCAAGTATAGGATCAATTTCTTCCAATGCGAATAAGTTTAGTGGTATGTTAAGTGCTATTCCTCAAAAAGAAAGGCAATTGCTGGAAATGAGCAGGGATCAGAATACCAAGAACGGCATCTACTCTTTCCTGTTACAAAAGAAAGAAGAAAGCGAACTTTCATATGCCTCTACCCTGTCTGATAGCCGCGTTGTAAACCAGGCTCAATCAAGCAAATGGCCGGTAAGCCCGAATAAAATGCTTATCTATTTTGGAGCAGTTGCTTTGGCTATAGGTGGATGTATTGCATTTATCAACGCAAGAGAGATATTAAGCAGCAAAGTTTTGTACAGGCACGATCTTGAAACATTAACAAATGTTCCTATCATTGGTGAAGTTGCCTTCAATAAATCAAAAGACGAATTGGTGATACAGGCCGGAAAAAGAAGTTTCATTGCTGAAGAGTTTAGGAAAATAAGGGTTTCATTGCATTTTCTTGGAATTGATGCAACGAATAAAAAAATCCTTGTTACTTCAAGTATCCCAGGCGAAGGAAAAAGTTTTATAGCTGCAAATCTTGCAATAAGCAATTCATTGAGTGGTAAAAAAGTAGTTTTGGTTGATCTTGATCTGCACAAACCAGGGTTGGGGAAAATCTTTGATAAGACAACAGAAGATGCCGGAATGAGTGATTACCTTACAGGAGACAAGGATCCTGAAGATATCATCAAGAGAGTACCAAACTATGAAAACTTATTTTTCGTTTCTTCGGGTACGCTTCATGAAAGTCCTTCGGAACTTTTATTGAATGGTAAAGTAAAAGAGTTTGTAGCTTACCTTGAAGGAATTTTCGACCTGGTTGTACTTGATACGGCGCCTGTGGTTTTGGTTACTGATGCTTTTGTATTAACGCCACTTGTGAATGCTACTTTATATGTGGTACGTCATAAGTACACCCCAAAAATGTTGGTAAAAAGAATAGATGAGAATTTAAGAATAAACCCATTAACAACTCCCGGAATCATTTTCAACGGTGTAAAAACGAGAGGATTTTTCAAAAATAATTATGGCTACGGTTATGATTATGTTTATGGGGACAAGCAAAGGAAGAAAGAGAAGAAAGATAAAAAGGCTGTAGCTAAGAATTTAAGTTAAGATCCGCTTTAAAACAATAATATCTCCTGAAAAAGCAATTCACTGCAGTTCTAACCTACTGTTTGTTGAAATTGGCCGGCATATCCTTTATAAAAGACTACGAACTATCTAATCCAGTGAGAAACTGCATAACTCACCATTAAAAAGACCAAAATGAAAAAAAATTGGTATGCAGTTTACACTAAGTCACGATGCGAAAAAAGAGTATCGACTTTGTTAACAAAAAAGAAGATCGAGAATTATTGTCCACTTAACCGCGTAGGACAATCGATCGACAAAAAGAAAATGGCGCTCGAGCCGCTTTTTCCTTCTTATGTATTTGTTTACATATCAGAAATGGAAATGGCAACTATCAGGCAAACAAGTGACGTAGTCAATTTTGTTTACTGGTTGGGAAGGCCAGCAGTAATTAAAGACGTTGAGATCGAAAGTATCCAGCATTTTGTGAGCGAACACACAGATGTTGTACTTGAGAAAACAGCGGTAAACGTTTCCGATATGGTACGTATCGTAAGCGGTCCTTCTATGGAATTCGAAGGCAATGTTGTGTCCATTAAGAATAACAAGGTGAAGGTTACACTTCCTTCGTTAGGCGTAATGATGACAGCAGATGTTCAAAAATCAAATGTTGAACTGCTTGATTATTCTTATAAGTTAAGAAATATGGTTTCTTAATTTTAGGAAGGAAAGAGATGGAATTAAGTATCATGCAAAATAATGCAGGCAGCAGCTTCGTTATATTGGGAACAATATGTGAGGGTGATGTTATATAACTCTTCATTTATTTTAATTAAAGAATTATTTAACTTCATTATCAATGGTTTTCAATAAAAGGAATATTGCTGCTTTTTTGCTGTCCAAATTTTTAATTGCCTCAGGTAAAGTAGGCCAGGTTAAAAAAAGAGCAGCCAATGGTGATTTTATTTTATCCGTATATTTTCACGATCCCAGTAAAAAATTATTCGAAGCCTGCGTAAAATGGTTCCTTAAAAATGGATATTCATTTATTTCTACTGATGAACTTGCAGCTATTGGAAAAGGAGAAAAATCATTTCCTAAAGCTGCAGTTGTTTTTACTGTTGATGACGGATGGAGCGGCAATAAAGAAAATATTGCTGCAATTGCCAATAAATACAAAATACCTGTTACCATTTTTGCCTCTACACAACCCATCGCTACCGGTGAGGCATACTGGTGGTCGTATATAGCTGCTGCAAATAAAAATGGATTGGTTACCCAGTCTGTTTCAGCTTTGAAAAAAATAAAGAATGAAGAACGTGTTAGCATTGTAAATTCAATTAAAACACAATTGCCATTAAAAAGAGAAGCGCTTACCATTGATGAGCTTAAAGAAATTTCAAATAATGGATTTGTTTCTATAGGAAGCCATACAGTTACCCACCCTATCTTAATACAATGTTCTGATGAACAGGCTGCTTTTGAAATACGTGAATCGAAAAAAATACTGGAAGGCTGGCTACATAAAGACGTGGCTCATTTTGCATATCCCAATGGGCTTTATAATAAAAGAGAAATAAATTTTTTAAAGGATTCTGGTTATAGAACAGCCTATACAACAATCCCTCAGTATATTACAGTAGAAAATTTCAAAGATTTGTATAGCTTACCTCGTTTTGATGTACTGGAAGATATTTCATTTTCTGAAAACATTTGCAGAATGACGGGAGCATGGTTCGAAAAACCATCCTTTAATGCGAAAAATAAGTAATGAGTATTTTTAAAATTTTAGCGTATCTGAACATAATATTGTTCCTGTTAGTGATGCTGTTTGTGAAGGGGAACAAAAAGAGACTGTATATTCAATTTATATTGATCTCCTATCCTATTTTAGCGATCTATATTTCACCTTATATGGATGGTTTCGACGCCATCACCTGGATCTTTGCACTTATATTTTACAGGAGAAAAAAGATCTCATTTCCTTCAGGGTTTATATATATCGTTTTGTTTTTTGCTTTATTGGGTATCACCCTCGCTGGTGCACTTGTTACAAATACAGTAGAGTTGCCGGATTTTATTCCCAGCTTCGTCAATATGCTTTCTGTTTTTATGTTTGCCAAGATATTGATTGATGAATGCATTGAAGATCATACTTTCTTCTACACCGTATTGTCGTTCTTTAAAACTGCACTCATTATATGCCTGCTTTTTCTATGTTGCCAGTTTGTTTTGGGCGTTGACTTTACACTTTCAAAATCGCAGAATAATAATATCCTTATTACAGATGCGATCCGCTACCCGAGTATCTTTTCTGATCCACAGGTATGTTCTGCATTTCTTTCTATCCTTAGCTTTTTATGCCTGATAAAAGATTACAGGGACGATAAAATGCCTATGAAAAATTATATTCTTGCAACACTTGCAGTAATAGCTATTTTATCAACAGGCGGCAGAGCTGGTTTACTCGGCTGGGCATTAGGGCTTTTCCTGGTAGCTATGTTTGGTAATTCGAAATATAGGGTAACGGTTATCGTTACCTCTCTTGCCTTGTATCTTGTTGCGTATAATTTCCAGGATAGTTTTTCTATTTTCAAACGTAGCGGTGATATGGAAGAAACCTATGAATTTCGTTATGCGATCTGGAAGGATGCATTCCAGATATTTCTTCAACATCCATTTTTTGGAATAGGAATGGGAAATTATTCTCACTATGTTTCCATTCACAACCCCGACCAGTTCTGGGATCTTGATGGTGAAGTCGTTTACTTTGATCACCCTGAAAGTGGTTATCTTAAATTCTTAACAGAAATGGGTGGTGCAGGATTTGTAATGATCTTCTCACTCATTCTTGCACCCGTATTCAGAGGATTTGTTACTTATATCAAAACAAGAGATACTTCAATCATATTAATGATCGCTTGTATCATGAGTTGGATGGTTGGATTCTGGTCCAACTACTCATTTGCAGATTCACGTGTTAAAATTTTAATTGTAACAATTGTATGCTTGCTGATTACTTCCGGAAACAGAATTGAAGCCGAAAAAGCCGCTATGCAAGAAATAACTGACGATGACGAATAAATTATCTGCTTTAATACCTGCTAAACTTAAATCGAAACTATTTACCAATAGTATCTGGGGTATCACGTCCAATATACTTCAGAATATTTTGTTCAGTATTTTCTTTATTGTTGTGGCAAGAAAATATTCAACAGATGATTTTGGAAAATATATTATTGCCAATACGCTGTATGGTTTTGTTACCGCCTTTTCAACTTTAGGATTGGGATATTGGTTTGTGCGTGAATTGATGCACACAGAAGATAAAAAAGCACTGATCAGGAAATTTTTTAAGATTCAATTGTATGCATCCATATTCTTTTATTTTGTAAATGTGGCGATGGCATTTGCGATCTACGATAGCAGCCTCGTAAGATCACTGTCTATACTCATCGGTATTAACCTCGTTTTCGATAACATTATTTATGTTATTAAATTCATCAACATTGCCGAATCAGAACAAAAGAAAAGTTTTGTTATTCTAACTGTTGAAGCAGTATTGAAATTCCTGGTGGCATGCATACTGTTTTTCTATCCTGTTCCTATTATTTATTTATCGCTGTTTTTAATTCTGATAAGAGTGATATCACTCAATCTTTTTATCAGGTATGGCAGCAACAATGTTGTAAAACTAAAAGAAATTGTTGTTTCAAAAATATCAGGAAAAGAACTCAAACAAATCATCGCATCCAACTGGTCCTTCATGATCATTGGCAGTATATCAGTTATTTACTGGAAGATTGGAAATATAATTGTATCAAAAGTGTTGACGTTAAGAGATCTTGCAAACTTTGAAATCTCATTTAAGTTATTTTCAATGGGCTATATCCTGCCCATCATTGTATCAACTTCGATCTATCCGTTATTGATTGAAGCATTTAAAGAGAGCAAACAAAAAATGAGAAAACTATATAACAATGCTTTCGTTCCTTATGCATTGTATGGTTTACTTGGGTACACTTTTATTTATTCATATGCAGATTCTTTTATTCCATTTTTATTTGGAAGTAAATACACGGATACATCTTTCTATTGTAAGGGAATGTTTTTGACGATGATCACTTTTCCAACCACCTTCTTACAGGCAAATGTGTTGATCACGATGAAACTGGAAAAGCTGGACATGCTGTGCAATGTGGTGAGCCTGGTACTTAATGTATCGCTTTGCGTGCTTGGGTTCGTTTATTTTGAAAAATCATTGTCTGTAGTTAATTATGCCATCTTTATTTCATTTACTGCATTTCATCTTATACAGGATATTGTTTTAATAAGAAAAGGTGTTACCACTGTTTTACATGTGCTCGCATTTTATGTTGGCTGTGCTGCCATCGTATTCGGGTATCAATATTTGACCGCAAATATTCACAGCCAGTACCTGTTTTTTATTTTCTGGGGATTACTTGCAGCAATTGTTGGGACAATCTATTTTATGTTTAAAAAACGCAAAGTTCCGGTTGTTTTTGAAAATAATCCTGGCTTATAAACTATTTTATACAACAAAACCGTTATACACAAGAAATATATGGTTGTCATCTACTATACATGTCCTTATTACCTTGATACTGCTATTGAAGTGATCAAGGCAATTAAGCGTTCCGTGGAGCTTCATATAGTAATTGAGATAAATCCTCCTTGTAAGAACAGTACGCTAATTAATATTGAGAGCCTGGAAGGTTTAAATGAAATAGAAACAGGCGAAAATGTATTGGGAAAAGAAAAGTGGGAACAATTCAAACCTTACTTTGAAGGAGCAGCAAGTGTAACCTTCGCTGTTCAGTCAAATCAAAGAAGTTATTCATTGACCAGTTTAATGAAAGCGTTCAGGCTTGGCAGATACCTACAGAAATTTAATGCAGATATCATACATTTTGATACCATAACGACCAGGGCTATGGGCCTTTATCCATTCATCAGGTCAATGAAATTATTTGTTACCGTACACGATCCATTGCCTCATTCCGGTGAAGCATCCTGGAAAGAGAATTTACCCAACTGGGTATTTTTGAGTTGGGCAAAAGGCTTTTTCTTTTATTCTGATTTTGCTTCAAAACAATTTAGTGGGCATTTTACATATACAAAGGGGCTAAAGAAAACAGTAAGGTTTCAACCAGTTACTTTCATTTCTTATTTTAAAAGTGAAGTACCATCAGAACCAAACATGATATTATTTTTTGGAAGGCTATCAATATATAAAGGAATAGATATTCTTATAAAAGCAATTCCAAAAGTGCTGGAAAAATATCCCAATGAAAAATTCATGATCGCAGGTGCCCCGGTACCGGGATTTTCTATTGATGAATCAATCGTTCAGAAATATAAAAATAACATAACAATTATTTCCAGGTTTCTTGATATGGATGAACTGGTGAAGTATATTGAAAAGGCTAAATTTGTGGTTTGTCCTTATAGGGATGCAACACAGAGTGGTGTTTTGATGACTGCACTGGCCGTGGGCAAGATGGTTGTTGCAACAGATGTTGGATCGTTTTCAGAATATATCCAGGATAATATTAACGGTATGCTTTCATCCCCTGATCCCGATGCTTTAGCAGATAAAATAATTGAAGCACTGGATAATAATAAGTATAAACAGATCGAAGCAAGATTGCACAAAGGTTATTCAGACGAGATCGGAAAGGCAAATGAAAATACAATGCTAAGCATGTATAAAAATGCTTTATCAAAAAAATAAATCGAAGACTTTACATTAGTAAACTAAGGTCTATAAAATAAAATTTATGATTCGTGTAATGATACTTGTTCCCGGGTTGCCATTGAATATGGATAACATCAAGGGAGGAGTGCATTCTGCTGTAAAAAATTTAATAAAAGGATTCGTAAGTCTTGATATTGAAGTGAGGGTTGTTTCATTTACACGGGAAGTAAAACCTGGCGAAGATGTAAAGGCTGTAATAACAGATAGGATAGAAATACATTATCCGTACGAAGGCCCCTATCCTTATCATTCATTGAACTATTTATTAAAAGGGCCAAAAATAATCAAGAAGCATATTAGGGATTTTAATCCTGATATTATACACTACCAGGAAGGGAGTTCTTTCATGTTCACAAGGATCAAAGGGCTGCACAAAAAGAAATATTTACAAACGATCCATGGAATGGCACTGGCAGAAGCAAAAAGAAAGAAAACCATCAAGGATAAAATAACCTGGTATTTTAATGGAATGTTGCAGGTGAAGATGCTTCCTGAAAATGTTATTCACTTATCGCAATTCTCTGTAAACCTATTTAAAAAACATAAGATAAAGTATAACGTCATTATACCAAATGCGATCATTCCACAATATTTTGAACTGAAGCCTAAATTAAAAACAACAAACTCTTTATTATACATTGGCATCATTGATAATAATAAGAACCTGGTTTACCAGTTGCAGGCTTTAAATGAACTTGTAAAACGAGGAAAAAAATTCACGCTAAATGTGTTGGGAGATTTTAGTAACAGCTTATACAAGCAGGTAATTGAATCCTACATAAAAGAAAACAATCTTGAACCCTATGTAATATTCAATGGCTGGGTGCCCCAATCAACAGTAATGAAATTTATTGAAAGCAGCGATATCCTTATTGTGTCATCTAAACATGAATCTTTACCAATGGTGATCGCAGAATCGATGGCTGCCGGAAAAGTTGCTGTGGCATCGGCGGTTGGAGGAATTCCTGAAATGATCGATCACGGTATTGATGGATATTTATACAGCCTGGAAGAACCCAATAGCCTGGCAAATATTTTGGAAGTATTGTATAACAACGATGAGAAAATTCAGGAAATATCAAAGAAAGCTATTATAGCGGCACAGCGTTATGATGCAATTAATGTGGCTAAGAAAACCATTGAGTTCTATAAAAAACTTTAATCAGATTTAGAAAATACATATACTTCTATTGGAGTAGACTGTATCCTGAAAATTTCGTATATCTTACCAGGTGAATTATTTGATCCCGGTATTAACAGAAAAAACAGAAAAGTAACCATATGAATTTTTTTGATAAAATAACGGATAAGATGTTCAGGAAGCAATGGAATGTTGGTCTTGCAAAGATTGATGTTACAGTATTGCTTTCTAATGCTTCTTATTCGCCGGATTACAAATGGTTGCCTATTGAGACAGTCAATCGTTTTTTTGCTGATCCTTTTATTTTCAAAAACAATGATGGAAATATAAATGTGATTTATGAAGATTTTTCTGTAGAGGATCAATATGGAAAAATATCTTTAACTACAGTGGATGAAAACTTTCGTCCTGTATTTACAAAAGAAATGCTGGATACACAGAGCCACCTGTCTTACCCAAATGTATTTGTTGAAGATGGTAAAACATACATCATTCCCGAATCAAGTAAAAGCGGTCATGTAACCTGCTATGAATATGATTTTGAAAACAGGTCGCTGATCAATGCAAGGAACATCATACAAAATCTTCCCCTCCTCGATTCAACAATTTTGGTTCACAATAATAAGTATTGGTTATTTGCTACAAAGCGTGGCGAGAATAGCAACAGTAAGCTGTACATTTATTATGCAGATAAAATGGGTGGACCTTATATCCCTCACGCAGCCAACCCGGTTAAAAATTCTTTGAATGGATCAAGGCCCGCAGGTAATTTTATAAAAGTTAACGGGCAAATTTACAGGCCATCTCAAAATTGTGCTGAATACTATGGAAAATCTGTTACTATTAATAAAATAACTTTACTGAATGAAAAAGAGTTTGCTGAAGAGGCCGTCATTGAAATTGATCCACCCCAAAAAAGTGGGTTTAATTACGGCATTCATACTATAAATATAGTTGATGACGTTATTGTTATAGATGCATTAAAAAGAATCTTCATGCCGGGTGAACAAATAAATATATTCTTTAAGAAAATATTCAAACGGAAAAAGATTGCAGATACATCTGTCAAACTCTTAATGTTTTACCAGGGATTTAGCGGAATCGCAGATCTCATCTGAAATTACTTTTTTTATGAACGAATTTGTAAAATATTACACAAAGAACAATTTATTCACCAACAGGAAGATCAGGGAAATTACACAACTTAACCAGTTGGATAATGGGCAATTATTGAAAAAATATAATGAAGCCTTCATTGCTCTTTTTAGAAAAGCCTACAAAAATTCTGAATTTTACAAAAAATTATACAGAGAACACGGAATAAAAATTTCAGATATCAAAGATCTGACTGATATCACAAAACTTCCGCAGATTGACAGGCACTCAATAAAAAATCATGTAAATAGTATTTATCATGGTTTTGATTTTTTGAAAGTGAAAGGGCTTACCAGTGGAACTTCTGGTTCTCCATTAACTGTTTACAGAACCCCTTTTAATATTGCTGCAGAGCAGGCCTATGTGAGAGAGTACAGGGCGCAGTATGGATTTAAAACAGGACAACCGCTTTTAGCAATAAGAGGTGTGCTTGGTAAAGGAAAGACACACGAGTATTATAAAAAAGCAAATATTTTATACATATCCAGTCCAAATATCAATTCGGGCACTATTGAAGATTATTATAAAATGATCATGGAATTTAAGCCTGTGGCCATTGAGGCATTTCCAAGTTATTTGTATAAGATCGTTTTGGAACTGGAAAAGAAAGGGCTTTCATTTAAGGTTCCACAAACTTTTACTTCTTCAGAAACTTTGTATGATTATCAAAGAGAAAAAGTGGAAGCATATCTTGGTACAAAAATTCATGACTGGTATGGTAATGTTGAACGTACAATCGGAATTGCACAGGATGAAAATTATAATTTCAAACCACTACCCTTGTATTCCATCAATGAATTTCAACAGGATAAGATCATCACAACGGGATTGATTAACCGCACTTTTCCTTTAATAAGATATGCAGTTGATGATAAACTGATCGTTGAAGGAACTGATCTTTTAGAAAATATTGTTGCACCAAAAATATTAAGAATAGAAGGAAGAGCCGGAGATACCGTTGAATTAAAAGATGGCAGTGTGGTTGGTTGTATGGATCACTCTTTTAAAGGTGTTAGTCATCTTGAAACAGCACAGATACATCAATACTTATTGGAAAAAGACAGGCCATTGCTGGTAAAGCTCGTTGTTAATCCTGCTTTTGGAAAAAGCGATGAAGATCAATTGCGTGCTAATATGGGAAGAATGATCGGCAATATGCCCATTGAGTTTACTTATGTTACCCGTGAGGACCTTACCTACTCAGCGAATCAAAAATACAAACTGATCGTTAAGCATAAATAAATGCTTAATTTAAACATGCTTCATTTAACCACTTAACCTATTTTAATTTACCGCCCTAACAGTAATGAAAAAAAAGCTTAAGATACTTATAACCGGTCCGGTACCTCCACCCGCCGGTGGGATAAGCATACATATCCAACGACTCACTTACTTACTGGAAGATGAATTTGAAATTGATTTTATTGACGAATCAGGTTTGAAAAAACCAGGCATTCACAATATGAGGAGCCCTAATATTTTTGCTTATTTTAAAAAAGTAGCGCAGTCAGATATATTATTTATTCATAGCGGCAATCGTCTCTTCAAAAAAATACATTTACTAACGGGCAGGTTATTCGCAAAAAAAGTGGTGACTACCATTCATGGTTATGGAAAAAGAAGAATGCAGCCTTTTCGTGCTATTGATGCCATGTTCTTTCGCCTGGCACATAAAATAATTCTTGTAAATACAGAGATCACTGGTAAGGTTCCATTGCCTGCAAATAAATGTGTGCTTAAACATGCGTTCCTTCCTCCTGTTATGAAAAATGAACCAGCTTTGCCAGGAAATATTGCTGCATGGATTGATAAAGCAAGAGCAAAAAATGAAGTGATTATTTGTGCGAACGCATCCAAGCTTGGATTTTATCAAAATGAAGATCTCTATGGTTTGGATATGAGCATCGAAGTAACAAAGCGGCTTTT
This sequence comes from Ferruginibacter sp., assembly GCA_039934735.1. GTDB lineage: Bacteria > Bacteroidota > Bacteroidia > Chitinophagales > Chitinophagaceae > Ferruginibacter. The sequence continues at coordinate 22,350 of JBDTLP010000008.1, forward strand.
GGCCAAAGGATTAGCGGTGAGTTTTGTTTATACGGTTTCCTCTACGCTAAACAGCGTAGACATGTTCAATAAAAACCTTCAGTTGATCAGTGATCTTAAGCTACAGGATCATTTTATGTTAATAAGTGAAAAACTATCCTTCGTCAGGCTCATAGAAAATGCTGATATTGTTATAAGGCCGAGCAATGCCGATGGCGATGCATTGACTATAAGGGAAGCTTTGTTTTTAGGAAAGCCTACAATTGCATCGGATGTGGTAGAAAGGCCAGCAGGTTGCATCCTTTTTAAAACAAGAGATATGGATGACCTGGAAATAAAACTGGAAGAAGAAGTGCAAAAAATAAGATCAGGAACGAATGCACCATTGGGAGGTTCAAAACAACCCAATGAAGATTTTAAAAGCTTTTATGCTGATCTTTTTAATAGCGTTGCATTAAAGTAACTTTGTAAATAATTTTACCAATAAATATTTGAGCTGCCCCTAAAACCATTATGCTTACCAAATTCCACGATTCATTTAAGAAATTAGCCGCTTATTGCGAAGCCGAGCAATTTAAAGGCTATGATCCTTACGATGGATTGAACAGTAGATTCTTTCAAAGTTTGCCGCTTATTCCAAGAAGCCGTATCGCAAGGTTGGCATGGATACAATTTTTTAAACGCTCTCCATTGAATTTGCGTAAGATTGTTGGTATCAAAAAAGAATACAATCCAAAAGCATTGGGCCTTTTTTTAGCTTCCTATTGCAATTTATATAAGCATGATAAAAATCCAGCGCATCTTAAACAAATCGCTTTTTTTATAGAGAAGATAGATGCTTGTCGTACCAAGGGGTACTCAGGCGCATGCTGGGGTTATAATTTTGATTGGGAATCAAGGGCATTTTTTCAACCTAAGTTCATGCCTACCATTGTAGCATCTTCATTTATTTCAAATGCATTGCTGGATGCCTATGAAATAACTGGCGATGAAAAACTGCTGGCAACGGCGAGGAGTACCTGCGATTTTATTTTAAAAGACCTCAATAGAACTCATAGTTCATCAGGCAATTACGCATTCTCCTACTCTCCGTTGGATAACAGTGTTGTGTTCAATGCATCTTTACTGGGAGCAAGATTACTGGCCCGCGTCTATTCGATCACGAAAGAGACCTCATTAATAAGTGAATCAAAAAAAGCTGTGGCATTTTGTGTTGATTATCAAAAAGAAGATGGTTCATGGAGTTATGGTACACTACCTTTTCACCAATGGATCGATAATTTTCACACGGGATATAATTTGGAATGCATATCTGACTATATGAAATTTAGCAGAGACATCAGCTACTCAGAGTGTTTAAGCAAAGGATTTAAATATTATATTGAAACGTTTTTTACTCCTGAAGGCATTCCAAAATACTACAGCAATTCAACTTATCCGATAGATATTCATGCACCCGCCCAGTTGATCATTACGCTTCATAAGCTTAATAAACTTGAGGCACACAAGGAGTTAATGGATAAAGTATTGAACTGGACAATTGATAACATGCAATCTGAGCAAGGTTTTTTTCGTTATCAAATAAATAAATATGTAACGTCCAAAATTCCATATATGCGTTGGTCGCAGGCGTGGATGTTTGTTTCTTTAAGTATTTATCTGAATCACTTTACCCCTAAATCTGAAACTATAATATGAGAATCTGGTTCGATCTGTCAAACTCGCCGCATATTAATATGTTCTATGACCTCATTCGTGATCTTGAAAAAGATGGTCATACTGTAATTATTACATCAAGACCACTTGCCAATACGGTTGAGTTGCTTGACCAAAAGGGATTGAAACATACCGTAGTTGGAGAACATTATGGAAAGGATTTTTTGAAAAAAATATTTGGATATCCTATTCGTGTTATGCAGTTGCGCAAATTTTTGAAAACGCAAAAGCCGGATATGGCGATCTCACAAAGCTCCTTTCACTCACCAGTAGTAGCCAGACTGTTAGGGATACCCTCTATTTATACAAATGACAATGAGCATGCGATGGGAAACAAACCTGCTTTCTATGCAGCAACAAAAATATTGATACCCGAAAATTTAGCTATAGAAAAAGTGGCACGTGGCGGCATCTCTGCAAAAAAAGTAACACAGTATCCTGGTGTTAAAGAAGGAATTTATTTGTGGATGAAAGGCGAAGCGATACAGGAACAGCGCAAAAACAATCCGCCAAAAGAAATTAATATTTACATCAGGCCCGAGCCACAAACTGCTCAATATTATAAAGGGAAAGAAAATTTCCTGGATGATACGATCATTGCTTTGCAAAACAAATATAAGATCACTGTTTTGCCAAGAGATGCCAATCAATCCAATCATTACAAACAGGAAAAATTTAAAGGCACGATCGTTCCTGATAAACCTTTGGGTTTTGATTTTATTGCTGCAAATTGCAGCATATTTATTGGAGCCGGTGGTTCCATGACAAGAGAGCTTGCCATTTTAGGTATACCAACCATTTCTGTTTACCAGGATGATCTGTTGGATGTTGATTCATTCTTACTTTCAAAAGGACTCATGTTACATGAACCTTTATTAACAGCTGAAAAAGTAGAAAGCTATATCGCAAGTTTACAAAACACACCGCCTTCCCTGGAACTAATGGAAAAAGGAAAGGCTGCATATAAATTATTTAAACAGGAAATTTTAAAATTCGAAAAGAAATGATAAAGATCGCATTGATCGGCGCAGGTAAAATGGGGCTTTCCCATCTTGCAATTTTAGGTGCACACCCGGATGTGCAAATTGTTGGTGTTGCCGATACTTCAAAAATGGTTACAGATGTGTTGGAAAAATATTCCGGCTTCAATTGCTTTGCAGATTATAAAAAAATGCTGGATGCCACAAAACCTGAAGCAGTAGTTGTGGCTGCACCTACCAAATATCATGGAGAAATTGTTGGGGAACTTTTAAAAAGAGGCATTCATGTTTTTGCAGAAAAACCTTTTTGTCTGAATGTAAAAGAAGGTGCAGAATTGGTAAAGCTTGCAAAAGAAAAAAAAGTAGTCAACCAGGTTGGCTATCATAATAAATTCATAGGCACATTTGAAGAAGTAAAGAAAATTGTTTTAAGTGGAAAGCTTGGTGAGATCAATCATTTCCTTGGTGAAGCATACGGTCCCGTTGTTATAAAAAAGAAACAAGGTACATGGCGTGCAGATCCTAAAGAAGGTGGCGGTTGTTTGCTCGATTATGCATCGCATGTTATTGATTTGATCAATTACCTGGTTGCTCCTATTTCAAAAATTCATGGGGCACTTTTAAAACCAATTTATTCTGATACAGTAGAAGATGCTGTTTATTCATTGATGGAAACAGAGAATAAAATTACAGGCGTATTATCGGTGAACTGGAGCGAAGAAACCTACCGTAAGATGTCAACTTCTATTACAATCACCGGATCAAAAGGTAAAATTATTTCTGATGCATCTGAATTGAAAGTATATTTTAAAACAGATGATACGCCTGCAGGTTATTCAAAAGGATGGACCAGTAAATATGTAACAGATCTTACCGAAGAAGTTGATTTCTATTTACGTGGTGAAGAATATTCTGCGCAGCTTGATTATTTTGTAAAAGCAATACAAGGCAAAGTGCCTAACATAAAAAATACTTTTGAAAGCGCATGGATCACAGATCGTGTGATTGACCAAATCAAAAATCAAAAAAATAACTAATGAAGATGGATAGAATATTATATGGCGATAACCAGTTCTTTGCGGTGAATCACATATCAGACGAAAAATCGAGGGCACAGTCAATTAAATTTAAAGACGACAAAACCATTTTAGATACCATTGATATAGCACGTGCTGAAGGTGTGGAAACATTTATGTGTACCACGCATGACCGCATCATTAACATCTGTGACATGATCAGGAAAGATCCGGAGAAGTATAAAAACTTTTCTATCTATCCATGTATGCCTTACGCTCATAAGTATGCGAATGCAGTTACCGAATTAGGCATCATGGGAACGATCAAACAATATGTACCAGGAAATTTCTTTGGTTCATTGTTTAAAGGAGGAATGGCTTTCGTTTCCAAAGATTATATTTCTATCATGGAATTGTTGATCGATGCTGAAATGAAAATGTTTAAAGGCATTAACACGCCTGTGATCTTTATACAAAATGTGATAACAGATTTGTTACTTGGATTGCATATGAATGATATGCTGAAAGCATTTCATGATTATGTAAAAAAGAAATACAATGTAGAACCGGCTTATATCACTATGAACATGCCTATGTTGTTAAATGTGTTGGAAAGTGTGGGTATTGAAAACCCGATCATTTGTTCTTCTATCAATAAAGTAGGATTCAGAATGAGTGGCGGCATGGCCTTGTATGAGAAAACACTTGCAACAAGAAAGGTACGTGCAGTTGCTATGCAGGTGTTGGGTGGCGGTGCTATTCCTGCGAAAGAAGCAATACAATATGTTTGTGAATTGCCTAATGTTGAATCCATTTTATTTGGTGCATCATCAAAAGGAAACATTGTACAAACAGTAAATTATATAAAGGAATTTGATAAAAAGAAAGCGGGACAAATGGTGGGTTAAGTTTTATAAACCCATTTAGAAACAACATGAAAAAAATATTGATCACTTTAAGGCTTACCATTTATACAGTATTGTGCATACCGCACCTTATTGTATATTTTATGCACAAGAGCCGGAAGGTTGTTCGTATTGATGCAAAAAGATGGCTGGACCTTTATAAAATCCGCTATAAAAATACAAGTGGTTTTATTTACCTGCTTTCCTATTATCCTGAATTCAGGAATTTATTTTATTACCGTGTGGGTGCGCTTCATCATTTTTTGAAAATCACTTGTCCGAAAATGGCGAGCTTATATATTGTAACAGATTCTGTTGGAGAAGGATTATTTATTCAACATGGTTTTGCAACAGTTATTGCAGCAAAATCTATTGGTAAAAATTGCTGGATCAATCAACAGGTTACTATTGGTTTTACGAGTGACACAGATTGCCCGGTTATTAAAGACAATGTAACAATAAGCGCCGGTGCAAAAGTATTGGGCGGCATTGAAATAGGAAGCAATTCAACGATTGGTGCAAATGCAGTTGTTCTAAAAAATGTTCCTGAGAATTGTGTTGTTGTTGGCATCCCAGCTTATATCGTTAAAAGAAATGGTGTGAAAGTAAAAGAACCTTTATAATTTTTGTTATTAAAATATCATTGATACAACATGCTTTTTAATTCATTAAGTTTTGCAATTTTTTTTCCAATTGTGTTTTTGCTTTATTGGTTTGTAACAAACAAAAGCCTTAAAGCACAAAACTTACTATTGCTTGTTGCAAGCTATTATTTTTATGCATGCTGGGATTATCGTTTTTTATTCCTGCTCATCTTCTCTACCCTGCTTGATTATTTCACAGGCCTTAAAATGGAAGGAACAGAAAATAAAAAGATGAAGACCTTTTGGTTTGTATTAAGTGTCGTTATTAATTTAGGCTTTCTTGGTTTTTTTAAATATTATAATTTCTTTGTAAGTTCTTTTTCTGAAATGGTTTCTCATTTCGGATTCAAACCAAATGTGTGGACATTAAAAGTGATACTGCCTGTTGGAATATCATTTTATACTTTTCATGGATTGTCTTATGTAATTGATATTTATAAAGGAAGGATCAAGGCTGAAAGGAATTTTATTGAGTATTCTGTATTCGTAAGTTTTTTTCCATTACTGGTTGCCGGGCCAATAGAAAGAGCTACACATCTTTTACCACAAATTAAAAAGACACGTCAATTTGATTATGCAAGAGCAGTTGATGGATTGAGGCAAATATTGTGGGGCCTTTTTAAGAAAGTAGTTATTGCTGATACCTGTGCCGAGTATGCGAATTCAATCTTTAATAATTCAGCTTCATTTCATGGAAGTACGCTTGTATTGGGAGCATTGTTTTTTACATTCCAGATCTATTGCGATTTCTCAGGTTACTCAGATATCGCATTGGGTACAGCCAGGCTTTTAGGAATTGACTTGTTGCGAAACTTTGCCTTCCCTTATTTTTCAAGAGACATTGCAGAATTCTGGAGGCGCTGGCATATTTCACTTTCGTCATGGTTCAGGGATTATGTGTACATACCGCTTGGAGGAAGTAAAGGAGGAATGTGGATGAAGTTGAGAAATACGTTTATCATATTCTTATTAAGTGGTTTCTGGCATGGTGCCAATTGGACCTTTATTGTTTGGGGCGGCTTGAATGCGATCTATTTTCTGCCTTTATTACTTTCAAACAGGAACCGGAATAACCTGGAAACAGTGGCGCAAGGGAAAATGTTCCCAACATTTAGAGAGCTGGTAAGCATGCTCGTTACTTTCAGCTTAACAGTTTTTGCCTGGATATTTTTCAGGGCTCAAAGTGTTACACATGCATTTCATTATATCGGAACAATTTTTTCAAAGTCGTTTTTTATGATGCCGGATAAGAGAGCATTTATTGGTTTAAAAGCGCATCCTGCTGTAGCGATTGTGTTAATAGTGATTTTCATGATGATCGAATGGGTTGGCAGAGAACAACAATATGCGTTGGCAAATTTTGGCAACAGCTGGTATAAGCCTTTTCGCTGGTCTTTTTATTACTTACTGATCATTGCAATATTTGTATTTATCGGTAAAGAACAACAATTCATATATTTTCAATTTTAGGAATGAAGAAATTTTTAATATCGGCTTTAATATTTTTTGTTGGCTTTTTCATTATTGATAAGGCGCTGATATTCCTGCGCAATTATTCACCAACAACGGAAGTGGATAAACGCCTGGAATGGATCATTACGGGAAAGATCAATTCCAATATTCTGATCTATGGTTCATCCCGTGGAGCGAGGGATGTTATTGCATCACAAATTGCAGATTCATTAAAAACATCGGCTTATAATCTTTCCTATCCCGGATCAGGCGTAGAGTTTCATGAATTTCTTTTGGAGCAGACTTTAAAGAATGGAAATAAAAAACCAGAACTTGTAATATTGGTGATAGATGATCCCACAGAAATACTACCCAATGGACTTATACATTTCAGGCTTGACAGGTTATACCCATTGGTAAAATACCCGGTAATAAGAGATCAATTGATAGCAAGAGATGGTAAGAATGAATTCCTGTCTAAGTTTTTTATCGTTTCACAATTAGGGATAAGCAATTTTGATATTACGCAAAAACATTTTAAAAACATTGATACACTTTTAGCAGATGGGTCCATGCCGATCTCCTACCAGGATTCAAGGTTTAATGGACAATATAACAACACGACTTCTTATTATAATATCAAAGAGGAAGTGCCAACCAATTTGAAAAGTTTTATGCATATACTTCAAATGTGTAAGGACAACAACATAAAGCTTCTTATAACGTCTACACCTAACTGCTTTAAATCGACCATCGGTTTTAATGAAAGAATAAAAGCACTATCGAAAGATTATGGCCCTTTTTACATGGCAGATACTTCCAAACCTTATGTAAAAGACGGAAGTTATTATTTTGATGATGTTCATTTGAGAACGCCCGGGGCACATATTTTTACAAGTGAACTTATTGATTATATAAGATCCAGTGGATTAATAACACCGATGAAATAAAAAATTAAGAATTTAAACTATACAAATGCTAGTAACAATTGTAGCCGGGGCCAGGCCTAATTTTATGAAGATTGCGCCAATTATAAAAGCAATTTTAAGTGCTTCATCTAAGGGTAAAAATATTCAGTACAGGTTGGTTCATACCGGGCAGCACTATGATAAAAAAATGAGCGGTGATTTCTTTGAGCAATTGGGTATTCCCGACCCACATTCAAATTTAGAATGTGGCGGTGGTTCACAAGCAGAACAAACGGCTGCTATCATGGTGAAATTTGAAAAAGAATTGTTGGAATTCAAACCTGCTGTTGTGCTGGTAGTCGGAGACGTTACCTCTACCATGGCCTGCAGCATTACTGCAAAAAAGCTTTGCATTGATGTTGTACATGTGGAAGCAGGAATAAGATCTGGTGATATGACCATGCCGGAAGAGATCAACAGGATTGTAACAGATTCTATTTGCGATCATTTTTATACAACGAGTACAATTGCCAATGATAATCTTGAAGCACAACAGGTTTCGAAATCAAGGATTCATTATGTTGGTAATACCATGATCGATACTTTGATACAGAATCTAGATCGCTTGAGAAGACCGGCGTTCCTGGATGAATTTAAATTAAAAGAACAAAATTATTTTTTGCTCACCTTGCATCGCCCATCAAATGTTGATGATCCCGGTAAGTTAGCATCAATACTGGATGCTGTTATGGAATCAACTTCAGATGTTCCCATTGTTTTTCCTGTGCATCCACGTACCAGGCTTATATTGAATAATATGAAAATCAATCATGACCGCCTGATCATGATCGATCCGCAGGGTTACCTGGAATTTATTTATCTTGTAAAGAATACAAAAGGCATTATCACTGATTCCGGCGGAATTACAGAAGAAGCAACAGTACTTCATATACCATGTCTTACTTTGAGGAATTCTACCGAAAGGCCTGAAACCATTACGCTTGGAACAAATGAACTAATTGGAGAAGACCTTCCTAAGCTAAGAAAATGTCTTGAACAAATAATTGCAGGGCAATGGAAAAAAGGTACGATACCTGAATTCTGGGATGGGAAAACTTCTGAAAGAATTGTAGCATCTTTACTTTCTATTTATTCTAAAAATTAAGGGCTGATAAAAAAGGACGTTTAAAATGAACAGGCAATTTAAAAGATACTTACAAATTTCATTGATAATACTGGATATACTGGTATTAAATTTATCATTTATTTTCGCCAGGTTTTTGTTCAAGATACCGGGAAATTTCTTTACTTCATACCTGCAACTATGGTTATTTCTTAATACCTTCTGGCTCATACTATCATTTATTTGCGGAACCTATTACGAAAAGATCATTATCAATTTCGAAACTTTTACCAAACGTACCGTACAAGTGTACACGCTTTGGATCATTGCGATTTTCTTTTATTTATTCTTTTCTCATGAATTCCAGGTTTCCCGCTTTTTCATTTTAGCTATTATCACAGGGTTTGGTATTGGCCTGTTCTTAAACAGGTTCTTATATGTAGGTATCAGGCATTATTTTAAAACCAGGGATTATTTATTTAACAGGGTTATTATTTTAGGCTATAATGAAACAGCTTTGAAACTGGCCCTGTATTTTGAAGAAGAAGGCATCAACACCAATTTATTAGGATTTGTAGAGGATGAAGCAAATGTAAAAGAATTAACCATTCACCCGATATTATCTGATATTAAAAATGTAATGCAGGTTGCGAAAGATCTTGATGTGCAGGAAATATATTCAACGATCACACCCGAGCAGAATGAATATATTTATACGCTCATTAACGAAGCAGAAAAAGAATGCATCAGGTTTAAAGTGGTGCCGAACCTTTCTTATTTTTTCAGTAAGCCGGTTATTATTGATTATATCAGGGATCTTCCTATTCTTTCTTTGCGAAGTGAACCATTGGAAGATGTTGGTAACAGGTTCAAAAAGCGAATACTCGATGTATCAATCAGTTTGTTGGTTTGCATTTTTGTATTGTCATGGCTGATACCCATTTTAGGATTGCTGATCATATTGGAATCAAGGGGCCCGATCTTTTTTTCGCAGCTACGCACTGGTAAAAATAACCAAAATTTCAAGTGTCTTAAATTTCGCAGTATGAAGCCTAATAAAGATTCAGAATCCAAACAGGCAACGAAAGGTGATATGCGGGTAACCAGGATCGGTAGGATCATCCGGAAAACAAGCCTTGATGAATTCCCACAGTTTATCAATGTACTCAAAGGTGAAATGAGCCTTGTTGGCCCAAGGCCACACATGGTTAAGCATACAAGTGATTATTCTAAAATTGTTGATCAGTATATGATCAGGCATTTTCTAAAACCAGGCATTACAGGCTGGGCCCAGATTAATGGACTTCGTGGAGAGATCACTGATCCGAAACAAATAAAAATGCGTGTCGCCAATGATCTGTGGTACCTGGAAAACTGGAATGTATGGCTCGACTTGCGAATACTTTTCCTTACAGTTTACCATGTATTTAAAGGTGATAAGGCCGCATATTGATCTTTTCGGCAATATCTGTTAAGCATAAACGTTTTTGTTAGGTATTTACTTAAAAACCATAATCCCCGGATAATAATAAACAACAATGAATCTTTTTAATTCTAAATACATACTAAGCAATAAAAGGTTTGGATGGATCGATTACGACAGGGGAATCAGTATCATATTGGTAACATACCGGCATTGTTATGAAAGTATTGAAAAGGCTGGTTTTCATATGAAAGACTACCCTTTCCTTGAATACATCAATGTATTTTTCTTTGGTTTTCGTATGCCTTTGTTTTTTATTGCATCAGGAATATTTGTTTCAGGCAGTTTGCGTAAAAGAGGCCTCCCTCCTTATGCAAAAAATCGGGTGCAAAGTATTTTGTATCCAATGCTTGTGTGGGGGATTTTGCAGATATCGCTGCAAATGTTGTTTTCAAATTATACCAATTCAGATGTGGGGCCAATAAGTTATTTGTATCTGCTCATCAATCCAAGAGCGACCGGCCAGTTCTGGTATTTGAATGCACTCTTTTGTGTTGGAATTATTTATTCGTTTTTAAAAGTAAAAGCGAATGTAAAACTGTGGCAGCAAATGCTTATAGGTTTGGCGCTCTATTCTTTCGCTGCATATATGAGTACAACTACATACAATATCGGTTTTGTAAAAGATATTTGTAAATTCTATGTTTTCTTTTCCATAGGTGATGCTGTTTCAGAATACATGTTAAGTGAAAAGGCGGCCCGTACATTTACATCATGGAAACTGGTTGTTCCATTATTAATCACTTTTTCTGTGACGCAATATTTTTTTACAAAGATCAATCTTGAACAAGGTGATAATTACTGGGTGGAAAACAGGATGCCTGTACTTTTCATGGTTGTTGCACTTGTTGGTTGCGCAATATCGATGGTCGCATCCTTTTCACTGAAGCGATATGGAGGCGCCAAATTTTTACGGGTAGTTGGTTTTAATTCTGTTCATATATATTGTATGCAGATCATCGCCATGTCTGTTGCACGATTGTTCTTTTTTAAGATACTTCATATTACCTATTTACCTGCGCTGGTATTGCTGGTATTGGCAGCGGGTGTGATGTTGCCTATGTTATTTTACAATTTTTGCCTACGGTTAAATATGTGGTGGTTGTTCTCATTAAAAAAACCATCTGATGATGAGTTGCAATTTTTGGTTAAACAAAAACTCGCCACAACATCTTAAACCCGGTTTATATTAAAACAAATAGAATTTAATTTATTACTTCAAATACAAGCATTATGAGCATAAAAAGTACGTTAGCATCTGTAGCTAAAAAAGTTGCACCAGGGTTTTACTGGTCCCGTAAAATAAAGCAGTTTAAAGCGCATTTCAGTGAAGTTGAAATGAGGTTATTGCCTTTTTTATGTAAGACTGATAAGACCTCTATTGATATTGGTGCAGCAGGTGGTGTTTACATTGCAAACCTGCTTGATATTTCAAAAGATGTAATTGGATTTGAACCAATACCTGCTGATGCTAAAGTTTTACAGGCAATGGTTGAATCAACAAATTCGAAAGCTGTTATTGAACGTGTGGCTCTTTCTGACAAGGCTGGCGAAACAATATTAAGAATGATCGTGAATGATTCTGGTAGAAGTACCATTGAAGAATCCAATGACCTTTCTGATGATGCTACTGAAAAAACAGGCATTAAAGTTCAGATACGCAAGCTTGATGATTTTAATTATAACAATGTTGGATTTATTAAAATTGATGTTGAAGGACATGAACTATCGGTACTGCATGGAGGCCGTGAGACAATTAAAAGAAACCTTCCTGCGCTCCTGATTGAAATTGAAGATCGTCATAAACTTAACGCGGTTAAAGATGTACCAGCCTTTTTAAAAGAACTGGGCTATTCAAGTTTCTTTATTTTAAAGGGCAAACTAACACCTATGGAAGAATTTAAATTATCTGTACACCAGGATAGTAATAATATAGGAACCTATTTAGATAATTACGAGCGCAAAGGTATTTATATCAACAATTTTATTTTTGTACACGAGCGTGATGTAAATAAATTTATGAAGGATGCGCAATCTGTTACACTTTCATAAATCAAAGTAATTAGCATGGAAAAATAAAGGGTGCCTTATTTTTTTACATCAACTGGCATAATCCTCTCTGTTGCATCCAGTTCATAAATTGTTTCACTTCCGTTTGATAAGTGATAGACATTTTTTTCATGAATATACTTTGCCATGTCATTCGCTTTTTTTGCAACAGCGATTCCCGTGCTTAAAATAAAACTGTTATTTTTAATAGTAAACATAACATCAACTTCTGTCGGGCCATTATAAGCAAATAAAGCTTTATCGGGAGTAATCTTTGAAAGCGGGCCAGGCGTTGTTATGCCCTCTCCTGTTTTCGGACCGGAAAACCTGCTCTTTTCATTTTCTATAATGGTATTGTTTAAGTATTGAACATTGGATACCACAGTTGGTAAAGGGCCCGTCAAATTACACCAGGTTAATGTTCCACAATTCGTGATGAGGTTGTTCGCAAATAAATTGTCTTCAGCATAAGCGCCTTTTTTAAAACCTCCAAACTCTGCGATACCACCGCAATCAGACATATTGTTGTGAATGATCTTGTTCCTGTTACAGGTATTGAACATTTCAATGGCACCACCATTCCATCCAAAGTCAAGGCTTTCTGCCCAGGCACCTGTTATAAGATTATAGGAAATAATATTGTCGCTACCGGTGATGGTTACCCCATTAGCACCATAATCTTCATAAGCGCTGCTGCCGCCAACGTCTGGCGTGCTTTTAAGATTTTTAAAATTTGTGAAGCTGCATTTTGTTATTGTATTTGAATCACCCACTATTACCACGCCCATTCCACACAAGGAAATGTCAACATTCTTTATTGTACAATGATTCGTTGTTGAATCATCCATACTGCCAAGAAAAATGGGAACGCCACAATTCGCTGGAGTTTTTTTATCATTGGAAGTATCAGTATCTGTGAAGTTTAGTCCATCAATTACAATATAATCAACACCAACAAACAGCATCAATACCCTGTTTTCAGGTGTAGCAACAATTTCTTTTGGATAAAGAAAAACAGGCTTTGGCCCGTTTCCATACGATGCAAATGTAATAGGCTTTGCTGCTGTTCCGGTTGGAAAGGTTTGTCCTCTTAAAGTGGTCCATTTAATGGTTCCGGTAAAAGAATCTCCTTTTTTGAAAAGTATACTATCTCCTGCTTTTATTATTCCACTACGGGCGGCACTTTCAACTTTGGATAATGTTTGCCACGCTTTTAATGTGGTTAATCCGTTATTATTATCATCGCCTGTTTTGCTTACATAAAAATTTGTGGCACTGGCACCAAAGCTGAACATCATAAACAGGATTGCAGTAACGATTCTCATGATTTACTTTTTTATAGATCAGGATAAATATATTAAAATGCAAATATAGCTGCATTGATAAAAATGACAAGCTATCATAACAGTTATGAACATCGGTGGAATATCTTTTTAAAAAAAAATCCCGGCAGCCAATGCTACCGGGATCGATTATTTGATGATTTAATTCTTAATTTATCTTAATGATCTTCGAAGTTTGAACTGTTTTCCCTTGTATCACTTTTACAACATATACTCCAGGAACAAAATTCCTTCCGAAGTTAATCCTGTCGTAGCTTTTACCTATTCCCTGGTAAACCGGTTGGCCATTCATATTGCTTACAATAATATGTGCTTCTTCCTGGCTTCCTTTTTCAATCAGCAATGAAAATTCTGTGGTGGTTGGATTAGGATAAACATTTATTTTCAAAACATTTGATTCAGTTGAAGGATCTGCTGTTACCCCGGTTCCTTCTTCTTTGCCTGTTAAACAATTTGTACGGCTTGCTGAGATTACAATATAAATTGTAGCGGTAGCACCTGTTGCTGATCTTCCAGTTACTACATACCAACCCGGTTTAAGATTACTAAAAACATTGTTTGATGAGTAAGCACCGAAATTAATCCTGTAAGTATAAGGAGCTGTACCACCCGTACAATTCACTACGATCTTACCATCTTTTTTACCCTTACAGGTTTCATTGGTTTTAGAAACAAGATTCAATTTGAAAGTACCTGTGCTTGTTGGTTGTGTTATTGTAATGCTGCTTGTTGTTGCTGTACATCCGTTGGCATCTTTTGCAGTTACCGTATAAGTACCTGCCGCCACGCCCGTAAACACATTAGACGCCTGGTACGAACCGCTGTTCAGTTTATAAGTATAAGAACCTGATCCGCCGGTAGCGCTAACCGTTATAGAGGTTGTTCCTCCATTAACTGTAATCGTTCCTGCAGTAACAGTTGGAACAATTGCAGTTGGTTGGTTTACCGTGATGCTGGTTGTACCCGATGTTCCGGCTGCATCTGTAACGGTGTAAGTATAAGTTCCTGCACTTACTGTAAATGTACCAGTTCCTGTATAAGGAGCCACACCGCCTGTAGCGCTGATCGTAATATTTGCTGTGCTACCATGACAACTAATCGTAGTAGATACTGCAGTGATCACAAGTGGAGAGGCAGTGTTTTGTAAAACAGTAAATGTTTTTACTATTGAACATGCTTTTGCATCTCTTACAGTTACACTATGATTGCCGGCTGCAACACCCGTAAATGAATTGCCTGATTGATAAGAACCTGCGTCAAGGCTATAAGTATATGTTGGGGTACCTCCTGCAGCAGTAATGGTTGCAGTGGTAGTTCCTGAAGTTCCTGTAACAGTGCCTGCAGAAATGGATGCAGTTATTTTTGAAGGTTGCGAAACAATTACCGAAGTAGTAGCAGATCCACCTGAAGCATCTGTAACGGTGTAGTTATAAGTTCCTGCAGATACAGTAAATGTTCCTGTACCTGTATAAGGAGTTGTTCCGCCAGTAGCGCTAACCGTTACTGTGGCTGTTCCTCCATTACAATTGATTATACCAGCACTTGAAGAAGCAACCAAAGGACTGGTAGCTCCGGGTTCCGTAATTGTAACTGTCTTGGTTGTTGTACAACCGTTCTTATCTTTTACAGTTACTGTATAAGTTCCTGCTACAACACTTGCAAATGTTCCGGTAGTTTGATACGAACCGCTATTCAGTTTATAAGTATATGTTGGTGTACCACCTGAACAGTTGGCAACAATATTAGTAGTTCCGCCATTAACTGTGATCGTACCTGGAGTAACTGTAAGGTTTAAAGCGGTAGGTTGAGTAACAGTTACAGAAGCAGTTCCTGTTGCGCCGGCCGCATCAGTTACCGTATAGTTATATGTTCCTGCACTTACTGTAAATGTTCCAGCACCGGTGTATGGAGCTGTTCCGCCAGTAGCGCTTACCGTTACTGTTGCAGTTCCGGCATTACAACCGATCATGCCTGATGTTGCAGTTACTGTAATTGGGTTTGGAGCTCCTGGTTGTGTTATTGTAATGGTTAAAGAAGAAATCGTACAACCGTTTGCATCTTTCACTGTTACTGTTTGAATTCCTGCAAGCACGCCCGAAAATGCGTTGGATGATTGATATGATCCACTGTTTAATTTATATGTATAAGGAGCTGTACCGCCAGTAGCTGTAACCGTTAGTGAAGTTGTTCCTCCAAAAATTAAAATAGTTCCCGTAGCAAGCGTTGCTGTTAAAGCTGTAGGCTGTGTAACTGTTATTGATGTAGTTTTTACTGTACCTGTTGCATCTGTTACAGCGTAGGTATATGTTCCTGCACTTACAGTGAAGGTTCCTGTTCCGGTATAAGGAGCAGTTCCACCACTACCTGTTACCGTTACTGTTGTTGTTCCGCCATTGCAACTAATAGTTCCGGCAGTTGAATTAGCTGCCAATGATGAAGAGGTTCCTGCACTTTCCAGGATACCTGCATTTGGAACGGCTGGTACCGGGTTGCCAATAAAATCCAATGCTAAACCAACGTTTGTTCCTGCATCAATTGCTGGCGAAGCTGGTGGTGGCATCAAATCCCATGTTGCAGGCGTAGAGGCTGTTGTATTTGTAAATATAACAGCGCTTGTGCTTTTGTCATGTGCCGCTATTGTAAAATTTGTTGCACTACCACCACTTAATTTAAATACATTGTAATCATGTGCTACTTTAGTACCTGCACCCGACTTAGTAATTTTTAACGGATTTGATATTTGAATGACGTTATTTTTTAAATTGAAAACTGTAGTAGCGGTTTGAGATGAACCACTATAATCAAACATATTCACATCCACATTAAGATGACTCAAGGCTTCAGGACTTGTTACACCTGCTCCTGCATTTGGACTTCCTTGTGCAAACCTGCTATTCGTTGTTTCGATTATTGTATTATTAAAGAACTGAGCATTTGTAACCTGGCAATCACTGTTAACCCAAAACATGGCTCCGCAATCTACCATTTTATTATAAGCGTATAAATTATTAACGCTGTTTCCGCCTTGTCCAAATTCCGAAAGGCCATTGCAATCTACAATGGTATTATAAGTAAGTTGATTGTTACTACATGTACCAATCGTTTCACAAAATCCACCGTTATAGCCAAAGTCCATAGACTCAGCCCAGCCACCTGAAACATAGTTATGTGTAATGATATTATTATTGGACCAGATAATTGTAAAAGGATTTGCACCATAATCTTCCCAGGCAGTGCTACCACCTGTGTTAGGAGTGCTTTTCAGATTTTTAAAGTTTGACATATTACAATCAGTAACTATATTGTAATCACCAATGATAACAACCCCCATTCCGCAAAGAGAAATATCTACATTTTTAATCGTCCAGTGATTACAGGTGCCATCACCATAAGAACCTAAATAAAGTGGAACGCCCAGGTTTGCTCCTGTTACGTGATTATTTGTTGTATTAAGATCAGTAAAATTCAAACCATCAACCACCCAATAATCTACCTGTACAAAATACATTAATATCCTGCTTTCAGGAGCAAGAGATCCACCAGTAGGATATAAAAAAACAGGCTTTGCGGCAGCTGTTCCATAAGAACCCAATGTGATTGGACTGGAAGCCGTTCCTGATTTTGCATTGTTCCCCCAAATGCTGCTGACCGACAACGTACCAGTAAATGAATCGCCTTTTTTAAATAAGATTCTATCGCCAGCGTGGATGGTTCCAGCATTAGCAACGCTTTCTACTTTACTCAACGATTTCCATGGAGTGGTTTCAGAGGTACCGTTATTAGAATCGTTTCCGGAAGTGGAAACGTAATAATCGGTGGCATTGGCTACGCCGGTGATCATCAGCAAGAGGAGGAAAAATGTAAATTTCATGTTTTTGGTTTGATAGGTTATAAATGTGATTTCAAAGTCGTTCTCAAATTCTCATAGAATTGGCTTGAGCATCTCATGTCAATTTAATTATGACATAAGTTTGCTTTAACAACATTTTAAAATGCTGTCATTCGATCATCAAAAAAAATAAAGGGGAAATATATCTATCTAATTTGCTGTAGGTGGGTGGGGGTATGTGTTAGATATATTGGATATGAGTCATATCATCAAGTCCGCTTTTAAATTGGATTTTTTAAACTATTTATTGTTTTTCATATTTTTTAAAACTGCGGTTTACTAATTGGTTATTGTTAGTAAAAAGAAGCTAAGGTTTTTCTGTGGTTAAAGAATGAGGTTATTTATTTATTGCAAATTTCAAGCTTTACAAAATACAATTTTGTCATTTCTTCTGTTGTTTTTATGTAATAGAAATATTACAAATGATTTATTTTCCGAATGATTGTATAATATTATATTTTCTATAACAAATTTTATTTGATTGTTAATTATAATAAATTTTCAATGATATCAATAAAAAAATCCCGGTCGTTTTACAACCGGGATGAGAAAGATTCAGAGGGATTCTGAATAATAAATGCTGTTAGTTTTTTATGAGTTTAATAACCTGTACATTATTACCCTGCACAACTTTTACAAAATAAATACCAGGTGTAAATGAATTACCGAATGTAATAATTCTGTTTACTGTAAAATTATTTTCATACACTTTTTGTCCATTCATATTCATAACACTGAAGTGAATATTTTTGTCACTGTTACTTTTTGCAACCAGGGAGAATTGTGTATTGCTTGGATTTGGGAATGCAGTAAGTTCCAATCCTGATGGTTGTGAAACTACTTCATTTTGAATATCATTATTTATTTTACCAGCATCACTATTCTTACCTGCTATAAAACATGATACCTGGCTTGAAGCAATAGTAACCTGCATAGACGAAGTTGCACCTGACGCATCTTTGCAAGTGATCGTGTATGTTGCCGGGGCAAGATTCGTATAGGTATTGTTAGAAGAATAATTTCCATTATTTTTCTTGTAAGTATATGGTGCCGTTCCATTTAAACCGGCAACTTTTATAGTACCGTTATTAGCACCGGAGCATGTAAGATCAGTTTTGGAAACTAAAGAGATGTGAAATACAGCAGCAGGTTGTGTAATTGTAAAACCCTTTGTAACTGTACATCCTCTTACATCTTTTACTGTAACTGTATAAGTACCCGCAGTTACATTGGAAAAAGCGTTTGATGACTGATAGGCACCGGCATTCAACCTATATGAATAAGAAGAACCTGTTCCACCTGTTGCTGTTACAGTAACATTGGTTGATCCTCCAAAAATTGTTATAGCGCCATTGGTAACAGTTGCAACAATTATGTGTGGCTGAACTGTTGTTATTGTTTTTGATGCAGTTGCTCCACTGGCATCAGTAACTGTATAAGTTCTTGTTCCTGCACTTACAGAAAATGATCCCGTTCCTATGTAAGGAGGAATACCACCGGCAGCATTAATAGTTACGGTGGTTGTGCCACCGTAGCAATCCATAAAACCTGATGTTGAAGAAATAGTAAGCGGTGTAAGCGGCAGCAAAACAACTGTGAAACTTGTTGTTTTAATACATCCTTTTGAATCTTTTACTTTTAGTGAATGTGTTCCTACTGCTACATTTGAAAATGTATTTGCCGACTGATAATTACCAGCATCAAGACTATAGGTATAAGCCGGGGTTCCACCACTTGCTGTAACAGTGGCTGTTGTTTTTGCTGTAGCTGAATAAACGCCAGGTGCTAAAACGGATGCCGTTATAGCTGTAGGTTGTGCAATTGTTACAGAACTAACAGCAGATGTACCAGCAGCATCGGTAACTGTATACGTATAAGTTCCGGCACTTACAGTAAAAGTGCCTGTTCCTGTAAAAGGTGATACTCCGCCACTAGCGCTTACCGCTACCGTGGTTGTTGCGCCATTGCAATTAATAGAACCTGGCGTAAGGGTAACAATTACCGGAATTGCAGGTTGAGTAATGCTGATCGATTTGGTTGCCGTGCAACCGTTCTTGTCTTTTACCGTTATGGTATAAGTACCCGCTACAACATTTGTAAATGCACCAGTTGATTGATATGCACCGCTATTCAATTTATAAGTGAAAGTTGGTGTACCTCCTGTGCAATTGGCAGTTATGCTGGTTGTTCCTCCATTAACAGTAATTATACCTGCAGAAACTGTTGGGTTTAAAGCCGTGGGTTGAGTAATAACTACAGAAGTAGTTCCTATTGTTCCGGCAGCATCTGTTACTGTGTAATTGTATGTTCCTGCAGTTACAGTAAAAGTGCCTGTTCCGGAATATGGAGTTATTCCGCCCGTAGCGCTCACCGTTACTGTAGCAGTTCCACCATTACAACCAATGATACCTGATATTGAAGTAACCGTTATTGGATTTGCAGAAGGTTGCGTTATCGTAATTGTTAATGAAGAAATGGTACAACCGTTTGCATCCTTCATAGTTACTGATTGCACGCCGGCGGGTACACCTGAAAATACATTGGATGATTGATAAGAACCGGAATTTAATTTGTATGTATAAGGAGCAGTTCCACCACTACCGTTAACCGTTAGTGAAGTTGTTCCTCCTAAAATGGAAATGATGCCGGCAGAAAGTGTTGCTGATAAAGCTAAAGGTTGTGTAACGGTTGCTGAAGTTGTTCTTACTGTACCTGCGGCATCTGTAACATTATAAGTATAGGTTCCTGCAGTTACATTGAAAGTTCCTGTACCGGTATAAGGAGCGGTTCCTCCGCTGGCGTTTACAGTTATTGTTGTTGTTCCTCCGTTACAAGTTACGGTACCTGCAGCCGAAGTTGCTGCTAATGAAGACACTCCCCCAGCCCCTTCGAGTATCCCTGCATTGGGTACTGCGGGAACTGGATTTCCTGCAAAATCCGAGGTAATACCAACGTTTACACCAGCGTCTATTTCCGGTGAAGCAGGTGGTGGAGTCAAATCCCATGATGCGGCATTAGCAGCAGTTGTGTTTGTAAATATGACTGCCGTTGTACTTTTATCATGTGTGTTTAAGGTAAGACCAAAATTGCTGCCACCACTTAACTTAGCTACATTATAATCATGAGCCATTTTTGCTTCGCCAGACCTGGCAATTTTTAGCGGAGTCGAGATCTGTATAATATTATTTTTCAAATTAAAAACCACGGAAGCAGCCGGTGATCCGTTATAGGCAAACATATAACCATCAGTATTAAGATGACTGATTGCTTCAGGAGTTACTACTCCGGCTCCTGCATTGGCACTTCCTTGTGAAAACCTGCTATTGTTGGTTTCTATTACTGTGTTATTAAAGAATTGGATATTTCCAGCTTCAGCACCGCTGTTAACCCAATACATGGCACCACAATCAATGATCTTGTTATAAGCATATAAATTATCAAGATTACTTCCTGTGCCACCAAATTCAGAGAGGCCATTACAATCTATGATCGTGTTATAAAAAAATTTATTTCTGTTGCAGGCGCCATACATTTCGCAAAATCCGCCATTGTATCCGAAATCTAACGATTCAGCCCAACCGCCTGAAACATAATTGTTACTAATGTTATTATCATTACCACTAAGAATGCTAAAAGGATTTGCACCATAATCATCACCTCCACCAGATGTACTTATAAGGTTTTTGAAGTTTGTAAACGTAGAATTTGATATAGTATTAAAATCTCCTGAAATGGCTATACCCATTCCCAATAAGGATACATCAATATTTTTTACTGTACAATGATTTGTGGTAACTTCTCCTGAGATGCCAAGATACAATGCAAAAGCACAATAAGCAGGTGTAACCTTATCATTAGTTGTATGAACAAGATCCGTAAAATTAATTCCATCAACTACGATATAATTTACACCCATCAACCAGATTATTGATCGCTGACTGGCAAGGTTAGTCGCTCCGGCAGGATATTGAAAAATAGGTTTTGCCCCGGTACCATAACTTGAAAGGGTAATAGGCTGAGTTGCGGTTCCGGAATTAGCACTATATCCCCAAATAGAAGCGATCAGTAAATTTTCAGAAAAAACATCTCCCTTCTTAAAATAAATATTATCTCCTGCTTTTATTGTTCCATTGTTGAATACGGTTTGCACCTTACTCAAAGTTTGCCAGGAAGTGGTAGCCGAAGTGCCATTATTCGAATTACTGCCGAGATTAGAAACGTAATAGTCAGTAGCATTTGCAATGCCAGTGAACAAAAGCATACAGAATAATAAGGAAAACTTAATGTTTTTCATTGTTAGCCGATTATAGGTTTTATTTTCTTTTAACGCAACGTTTGTCGTTTTGCAGCCTGTTTCCTTCTTAGCCAAACAATTTTTTACATACACAAATTGATGTATGCAGAATGGTACTGAAGATTCAATGAAATGAAACTGAAAACTTATTTAATGTGGAAGGAGAGGTATAATTTGATATTGGAAAATGCTACATTTGAAACCTAAATCCTGAAACTGGCAGGCAAATCATTTACAAACAAGTATTTCTCATATTGTAGCAAAAATCAGCCATAAAAGGTCTTTTATTTGTAAAGAATTATTTGATTCTCTTGTAATACAATGACTACAAAGACGCATAGATGATAAATATAAAAATCCCGGTTGTTTTGCAACCGGGATTTTATGAGCTATTATAATGACTTTAATACTTTCTATCTTCCTTTGATGACTGTCGTGGTTTTTACATCTTTGCCTTGAGTTACTCTTACAAAATATGTTCCTGCCATGAAGTTATCTCCGAACACATAATTTTTATAAACACTACCCCTTCCTTCAAATACTTTTCTACCATTCAGGTTCATTACTTCAACAAGTACCTCTGCATCATTCACACTTTGTATAGCTAATGAGAACCTGTCGGCAGTTGGGTTAGGATAAGCAGTGATATTTAAACTTCCTGTTTGTGGTGCCGAACCAGTACAAACTGTTCTTCCATCAAGAATAAATGTAACCAGAGATACTACGTTTCCATTTGCATCTTTTGCTGATATCCTGTAAACGCCTGTTGCAAGATTTTTAAACAAACTACTTGAAGTATATCTTCCATTGTTCAGTTTATATTGATATGGGGCCCTGCCATTTACAGCCAATACCTCGATACTTCCGGTGCGGCTACCCCTGCATGTTGCATTGGTCTTCGATACTAAATTGATCCTGAAGTTTCCGGTACCCGGATCAACAAGTGTAAAATTTGTGGTACCCATACATCCGTTTGCGTCTTTTACTTTTACAGCATATACACCTGCAGCAACATTTGTAAATATATTCGATGCCTGGAAGGTACTTCCATCAAAGCTAAAAGTATAAATTCCCGAACCACCTGTAGCATTTACCGTTACTGTAGTTGTTCCCCCAGCCCTGGTAATAGCCGGGGCAGTTGCTGCAATTTCAATAGCCGCAGGTTGTGTAATGGTTAATGTAGTACTTGCAGAAGCACCATTTGCATCTGTTACCGTGTACGTGTAAGTGCCTGCATAACCTGTGTAATAACCTGTTCCTGTATAAGGAGCAGTACCACCACTAGCGCTTACCGTTATGGTTGAGATAGAAGCATTACAAAGGATTACTGTTGGAATTGCAGTAACAATCATTGTGTTCTGAACAGGTTGTGTTATTGTGATCGTTTGAACAGAAGTACATCCGTTTGCATCTTTAACTGTAACAGTATATGTACCTGCTGCAATATTTGAGAATATATTTGATGCCTGGTATGAACCGCTATTCAATTTATAAGTATAAGCACCCGTGCCACCTGTTGCGCTTGCAGTTAATGTTGTAGTTCCACCAAAAACAGCGATGGTACCTGCAGAAAGTGTTAGTGTTATTGCTGTAGGTTGTGATACTGTTATAGCAGTTGTTGCAATTGTACCATTCGCATCTGTCACTGTATAGCTGTAAGTTCCTGCACTTACAATGAAATCACCTGTTCCTGTGTAAGGCGCAACACCGCCAGTAGCGCTCACCGTTACTGTAGCAGTTCCACCATTACAACTGATCGTGCCTGCCGTTGAAGTTGCAATCAATTGTGCAGGAGCTGCAGGCTCTGTAAGTGTAAAGTTTTTAACTGAAGTACAACCATTTGCATCTTTAACAGTTACAGCGTATGAACCTGCTGCAACGCCTGTGAATGAATTTGATGATTGATAAGAAGCACTGCCCAGTTTATATGTATAAGCCGGTGTACCACCAGTAGCATTTACAGCAACAGAAGTTGTTCCACCAAATACAGCGATTGTACCAGCAGAGATTGTAACTGAAATAGCTGAAGGCTGTGCAACTGTTATAGAAGTTGTTGCAGTTGAACCATTAGCATCAGTAACTGTATAATTGTAAGTACCCGCACTCACTGTGAAATCACCCGTTCCAGTGTAAGGAGCAACGCCGCCTGTAGCGCTTACCGTTACTGTAGTTGTTCCACCATTACAACTGATCGTACCTGATGTAGATGAAGCACTCAACTGTGCAGGAGCTGCAGGTTGTGTTATTGTGATCGTTTGAACAGAAGTACATCCGTTTGCATCTTTCACCGTTACAGAATAAGTACCTGCAGCAACGTTAGAGAACGTATTTGATGATTGATAAGAACCACTGTTCAGTTTATAAGTATAAGCACCTGTACCACCTGTTGCATTTGCAGTTAATGTTGTTGTTCCACCAAATACAGCAATCGTACCCGAAGAAAGCGTAACAGCAATTATAGTTGGCTGGCTAACTGTTATAGAAGTTGTTGCAGTTGCACCGTTTGCATCTGTAACTGTATAGCTATAAGTTCCGGCATTTACAGAGAACGTACCAGTTCCTGTGTATGTACCAACACCGCCCGTAGCGCTTACCGTTACTGTAGCTGTTCCGCCATTACAACTGATCGTACCTGAAGTTGAAGCAGCAACAAGCTGTGTAGGTTCTGTTATTGTGATCGTTTGAACTTTAGTACATCCGTTGGCATCTTTCACTGTTACAGAATGAGTGCCTGCTGCCACGTTAGAGAATGTATTTGATGACTGATAAGAACCACTGTTTAATTTATAAGTATAAGCACCTGTACCACCAGTTGCACTGGCAGTTAATGTAGTTGTTCCGCCATTTACTGTGATTGTACCAGAAGAAAGAGTAACAGCAATTGCAGTAGGTTGTGATACCGTTATAGAAGTACTTGCAGTTGCACCACTTGCATCTGATATAACATAAGTATAAGTTCCCGCAGTTACTGTAAACGTACCTGTTCCTGTATAAGGACTAACACCGCCAGTAGCGCTCACTGTTACTGTAGCAGTTCCACCATTACAACTGATCGTACCTGAAGTTGAAGCAGCAACAAGCTGAGCGGGAGCTGCCGGTTGTGTTATGGTAATTGTTTGAATAGAAGAAGTACAGCCATTTGCATCTTTCACTGTTACTGAGTATGTACCTGCAGCTACTGCTGTAAATGTATTTGATGACTGATAAGAACCACTGTTTAATTTATAAGTATAAGAAGTTGTTCCGCCGGTAGCTGTAACCGTTAGTGAAGTTGTTCCTCCATAAGTTAAAATTGTTCCTGCAGTAAGTGTTGCTGTTAAAAGAGCAGGCTGAGTAACTGTTATTGTAGTTGTTTTTACTGTACCTGCTGC
Organism: Ferruginibacter sp.; assembly: GCA_039934735.1. Lineage (GTDB taxonomy): Bacteria > Bacteroidota > Bacteroidia > Chitinophagales > Chitinophagaceae > Ferruginibacter. Next base: position 47,502 of record JBDTLP010000008.1, read on the forward strand.
ATCTGTTACAGCGTATGTATATGTTCCTGCACTTACAGTGAAAATTCCTGTTCCTGTATAAGGACTTGTTCCGCCACTGGCCGATACCGTTACCGTAGCTGTTCCGCCATTACAACTAATAGTACCTGCCGTTGAAGTAGCTGCTAAAGATGAAGCACTTCCTGCACCTTCAAGGATACCCGCATTTGGAACAGATGGTACAGGATTGCCAATAAAATCTACCGCTAAACCTACATTTGTACCTGCATCAATTGCTGGTGATGCTGGTGGTGGATTTAAATCCCAGGCTGTGGTATTTGCAGGAGTAGTATTTGTAAATATAACTGCGCTGGTACTTTTATCATGTGTAGCTATTGTAAAACCTGTTGCACTACCGCCACTTAATTTAAACACATTATAATCATGTGCCAGTTTGGTACCCACACTTGACCTTGCAATTTTAAGTGGGTTTGATATTTGAATAATGTTATTTTTTAAATTGAAAACAGTAGTCGCTGATTGAGATGAACCACTATAATCAAACATGTTCACATCTACATTAAGATGACTTAATGCTTCAGGACTTGTAACACCTGATCCTGCATTGGGACTTCCCTGTGCAAACCTGCTATTCGTAGTTTCTACTATTGTGTTATTAAAGAATTGGGCGTTGGTAACAAGACAATCGCTGTTAACCCAGAACATGGCGCCACAATCAATCATTTTATTATAAGCATATAAATTATTAACGCTGTTTCCTCCTTGTCCAAATTCAGAAAGACCATTACAATCTACAATGGTATTATAAGTAAGTTGATTATTACTGCAAGTACCAATCGTTTCACAAAATCCTCCATTATAACCGAAGTCCATTGATTCAGCCCAACCACCAGAAACATAATTATGAGTAATGATATTGTTATTTGACCAAATGATTGTGAAAGGATTTGCACCATAATCTTCCCATGCACTGCTACCTCCTGTATTTGGAGTACTTTTCAAGTTTTTAAAATTTGACATGTTACAATTTGTAACTGTATTATAATCGCCAATGATCACAACGCCCATACCACAAAGTGAAATGTCCACATTTTGAATAAGCCAATGATTACATGGAGCATCACCATAAGAACCTAAATAAATAGGAACACCCAGGTTTGCACCTGTTACGTGATTATTTGTTGTATTAAGATCAGTAAAATTCAAACCATCAACAACCCAATAATCTATTCCAACGAAATACATCAATATCCTGCTCTCCGGAGCAAGGTTACTTGTTGTTGGATATAGGAAAGTAGGTTTTGCACCTGTACCATAAGAACCTAATGTGATAGGACTTGTTGCTGTTCCTGATTTTGCATTATGACCCCAGATGCTCGCAATTGACATGGTACCAGTAAATGAATCTCCACATTTAAACAGGATCCGGTCACCTGCATGGATCGTTCCATTATTAGAAACACTTTCAACTTTACTTAATGTTTTCCAGGGAGTTGTTGAAGAAGTACCGTTGTTAGAATCGTTTCCTGAAACAGAAACATAATAATCTGTTGCATTTGATACTCCGGCAATAAGCAGGAATATTCCAACTAGGACTGTTCTAATGATTGATTGGAGGTTCATGGTTTTTCGGGTTTTAGGTTTTGGATTTAGCAGTGGTTAGCTGTTATTACGTTTTGATATTAGATTTTTCTTAATTCTTGGTTGTTGATTACTACAACGCCGATTTATTGTGGAAATTATAAGGATTATTTTTGAGGGTTTAATTTTTACGAATAATTCATTTTCGAATGCTTAATTGTATGATATAAAGTATTGATAATCATTATTTTAAAATCTATAAAATTCTTTTGTCGGGTATCGTATGTAAATCGTGTAGTATAATTACTGCAAGCGTAAAATATGTGTAAAAAAAATCATGTACAAGCCATTTCATTCGGAGTAATTTTGAGAAAGAATGGGTGATTTTGCCCAAAAATTTTTAAGCTATCACAGCTATTTTGTTCACATTTCTTCAAAAAAAGAAATATAAAAATTTGCTATTCAATAATGTTTCTCCTGCTTCGTTATAATATCTTTAAATAGAGATAATCATCGGATAGCTTATGAGTTTCCTGAATTTATATATATTTATAATTAATTTTTGAAAGTCACATAACACAGCTTACCAAACAAACCAAAATTGACAGCAGATGCTCTTTAATTCATTTCATTTCGTATTTTTTTTTATCATTGTTACATCCCTGTATTTTACATTACCCTATAATAAAAGATGGCTGCTGTTGTTGATTGCGAGTTGTTATTTTTATATGGCATTTGTGCCAATTTATATTCTTATACTTGGGTTTACAATTGTAATAGATTATTTCGCTGGCATTTATATAGAAAATGCTGAGGGTAAGCGACGAAAGCTCTTTCTTGTATGTAGCCTGGTTGCCAACATTGGTGTTCTTGCGGTTTTTAAATATTATAATTTCATAAACACGAACCTGTCATTTTTAATGCATGGCTTCGGCATGAAAAACCAGATACCTTACTTATCCATTCTACTTCCGATTGGGCTTTCTTTTCATACTTTCCAGGCAATGAGCTACACAATAGAAGTTTATAGGGGCCACCAAAAAGCGGAAAGACATTTTGGTATTTATTCCTTGTATGTAATGTTCTATCCACAACTTGTTGCCGGACCAATCGAAAGGCCACAAAACCTGCTTCACCAATTCAGGGAAAAATATGATTTTGATTACCAAAGAATTTCTGAAGGACTTAAATTAATGTTGTTTGGTTTTTTTAAAAAACTTGTTATCGCAGACAGGCTTGCCATTTATGTAAACTCGGTGTACAACCACGCTGATCAACACACCGGAAATACATTGATCCTTGCAACAATCTTTTTTGCTTTCCAGATTTATTGTGATTTTTCTGCTTACTCCGATATTGCCATTGGTGCAGCTCGTGTAATGGGCTTTAAATTAATGACCAATTTTAACCGCCCCTATTTTGCCAGGGATATTTCTGAATTCTGGAAACGATGGCATATTTCATTATCCACCTGGTTCAAAGATTATTTATACATTTCTCTTGGAGGAAATAAAGTTTCTGTACCACGTTGGTATTTTAATTTATTCATTGTTTTTCTTTTGAGCGGTTTGTGGCATGGTGCTAACTGGACTTATATTATCTGGGGCGCATTGAATGGTTTTTACCTGGTGTTTGCCATCGTTTCAAAAAAATGGCGCAATAAATTTAATAAACTGATCGGCATAGAAAAACTACCAGTATTAAACCATATTTTCCAGGTACTCATCACGTTTGTGCTTTCCTGCCTGGCATGGGTATTTTTTAGGGCCAATAATGTTTCAGATGCATTTTTTATTATTAGAAAAATGGCAACATTCAAAGGAGCGGTGTTTTTTGAAAACCCTTCCATCCTCATCTATTCAATTTTGGGAATAGCATTGTTATTCATAATTGAATTTAAAGCGGAGTTTTTCAAAAACGGGTTTTCTTTATTCAATAATGGAAGCTGGGTAGTAAGAAATATTTCCTATGCTGCCATGCTGATCATCATAATATTGATCGGCGTTTTTGATGGTGGACAATTTATTTATTTTCAATTTTAATTATGATACAATCTTTTTTATATAAGATCAGGAAACATCCATTTCAATTCTTTCTTGTAAAACTGCTGGTGCTATTCGTAATAATAATTATACTCGATCAATCTATCGGTTATACACTTCATCATTTTTATTTTAAACAGCAAAGTGGATTTCAATATCGCACCACCTACTCTATTGAAAAAACAAATGCGGAATTACTGGTATTTGGTTCATCAAGAGCCAATCATCATTATCCGCCGGAAATTTTTGAAAATAGGTTAAACATGTCTTTTTATAATGTTGGCCGTGATGGGAACTCTATTTTTTATCATAGCGCTTTACTCAAAGGAATATTAAAAAGATATACTCCCAAAATGATCATTCTTGATTTTGATCCTTATGAATTCAGTCTAGATCAAAGTAGTTATGACAGGCTTTCTGCACTACTACCCTATTACAAAACACATCCTGAAATGCGTTCTATTATTGAAATGAAAAGCCCTTATGAAAAAATAAAATTGCTATCAGCCATATATCCTTTTAATTCCGGCATCTTTTCAATTGCTGCAGGAAATACTGAATTTAATAAAAAAAGAATGAGTGATGATAAAGGCTATGTCGCTTTACATAAAGTGTGGAACCAACCATTGAAAATAGATACCAACGCTTTTAAATTTGAAACAGACACAAATAAAATTAAATTGTATGAAGCATTTATACAAGAATGTATCCATGCGAAAATTAAACTTTATATAGCTTGTTCACCTTTTTTATTGAAGTCTGGATTTAAAGCACCTTTTATTACTATTGGAGAAAATATTGCCGCAAAGTATAATATTCCTTTTCTTGATTATTCAATGAATCCCGTTTTTGCAGACCATTCAAAATTATTTGAAGACCTGGAACATCTTAACGATACCGGCGCACAATTGTATTGTCATATGTTACTTGATTCAATCAGTAAATTGCCGGTAAATTAATAATGGACCAGGATTCTTAGGATTGATAGGATTAAGAGGATAAGTCACATTAAAAATTGATTCTTGGATCTGTTTTTTTATACAAATAATCTGAAGCAATGTTGATGATAATAAAAATGCAGGCACTAAAAAGTACAGCGCCTGTTACAACTGGATAATCCAGTTTCTCCAATGCAACTACGGTTGTTTTACCAATACCTTTCCAGCCAAAAATATATTCAACAAAAAAAGCACCTGCCAATAATTCTGCAAACCATCCTGTAATGGCCGTAATTACCGGGTTGAGGGCATTTCTAAGTGCATGTTTTATGATGATGGTTCTCTTGTTCAATCCTTTTGCATAAGCAGTGCGGATATAATCCTGTCCAAGTACATCCAACATGGAACTACGGGTAAGTTGAGTAATGATCGCCAATGGCCTTATACCAAGTGTGAAGGCAGGCAGGATGAGATTTTTAAGCACCAGGTATTTTTCGCCTGTTACTTCATCTGTTTCAAACAAACTACCGGTTAGGGTTAGCCCGGTATATGAATGCAACACAACGCCAAAAAAATAAGCAATGATGATCGCCATAAAAAATGAAGGTGCAGAGATTCCTGCAATACTGCTGAAGATGGCAATATTATCGGGCCATTTATCCTTATTAACAGCCGCAATAACGCCAAGAGAAATTCCCATGATACAGGCAAACAACATGGCGGCCAACGCCAATACAATCGTACCTGGTAATGCATCCAGTAAAAGACTTCCTACTTCTTTTTTTGTTTGGTAACTACGACCAAGGTATGGAACCTTCAATCCAAATTTTATATTGCCGCCAAAAAAGAAACCACTCAATTTCTTTTTATCTATTTCTTCTTTTGAATGAAAACATATGGGTGATACATCATCTAAGTAATATAAAAACTGTTTCCATTTTGGCAGGTCACGGTAAAGATCCTTGCGGATATTGTCCATCGTTTTCTTATCACCCGTTTGTCCTGCAATCATCCTTGCCGGATCACCGAAAGCCTGGAACATGAGGAAGATTAAAGACACGACGCCTAGTAATACGAGTGTTGAGTATAATATTTTTTTTATGATGAAATGCACGTTCAGTAAGTATGGTTTTAATAAGGAATAAGAAATGAAAAATAAGGAATAAGAAAGTGCCGCATCGTTACATTTTTTTACTTTCTTATTTCACATTCCTTATTTCTTATTTCTTATTTCGCTTCATCCAAATCCGCCCACGACCATTTTCCCTGTATCACCGGCCCTTTCATTAAATACAAAGTCGGTGTTGCTCTTGCAGCTGTTTTAACTGAAGTTACATCACAGGTCAATACCCCTTCAATGGTTATTTTATTTTTCTCCATGAAATCGGCTACTACATGTTTTTGCGACGTTACCACAAATATCTTACGGTTAGCCTTAACCGCTTTTTCTGCCAGGGCTTTAAAATTATCCAGCCATTTATCTGTATTACCCGGCAATTCTTTTACAAAGAATAAATAGTATTCGCCTGGTTCATTTAAAATTGATTCGGTTGCATCCCCGCCTTCTTCGGTAGTTAATGAAAAGTCGTTGATCAAAGGAATATTATTCTTTCCTTTTATTACGATATCCTTTCTTTCTACGTACTTCCAGGTGCTATCTGGCAAATTAGCAGCCGTGAATTCTTTCTTCGCTCCTTCTTTTTCATAGTAAAAAACAAAATCAGTTTTATCCGGAATTGCGTCTTTAGGCATTTTTCTCAATTCCGAAATATTATTTCCTTTTTTGAATGGAAGACAATCTGCCAGAGGTAAATGTTTCATAACGTGAAACTGCAATAGCAATGTAAGTAATGCAGCAGCAAAAACCAGGATCGAATTGATCAATGGTTTTGTAACAGGTGAAATGTATGCTGTATTGAACAATAAAAAGAATGCAAAAAGTAAAAGAACAATGTCTTTTGTAAATGTTTGCATTGGTGTTAACGGAATGCAATCTCCGAAGCAACCACATGCCCTTATCTTTCCTGTGAATAAAACATAACTGGTAAGGAAAGTAAAGAACAACATAAGCAATACCAATATCCATGCAGTCATTTTTTTCTGCCATCCAAGCAGCAAGGCCACACCTACTACTACTTCAAGTGTGATCATGATAATAGAAAACTGCACTGCATATCCGTCAAGTCCGTTCATCATAGAATGAAGTGCTGTGGTTTGGCCCCATGCCTCAAAAAACTCCTGCATCTTATAAGCAAGTCCAAGCGGGTCAATGGCTTTTACCAATCCTGAAAAAATAAATAATAGGCCCGTTAAAATTCGAATGATCGTTACTGTTAATTTCATTGTTTTATTTATTTTGTTTTCCTTCATCAATAAGGATCAAGGCAAATACTGCATAATTTAAAATATCAAAATAGTTGGCATCAATGCCTTCACTTATAATGGTTACTCCTTCATTGGAAATAATTTGTTTTATCCGAAGTAATTTTGCCAGGATCAGGTCAACAAAACTTTCCTGGCTCATGTCTCTCCATGCTTCACCATAATCATGGTTCTTATTAATCATCAGTTTTTTTGCTGCTGTAACTTTTGCATCATAATATTTTTCTACTTCATTTACCGGCAACTGTTCGGGCTCATCTTTATTAATATCAAGCTGTATCAATCCTATGATGGAATAATTAAGCATTCCTTCAAATTCACTTTTTATTCCGTCTTCAATTTTTTGCTGTTTTTTTTCCTGGATGGTACGGATGCGTTTTGCCTTTATGTAGATCTGGTCGGCAATAGAAATGGTTCTATACACCCGCCATGAAGTACCATAATCACTGGTCTTTTTTAAAAACACATTTCTGCAGCCTGTTATTACTTTATCATATTGTTCGTTCGTCGTCATCTTTATTTTATCATTTGCTCATGAATAATCTGCACATTTGTATATCAGTTCAAAATTACAATTACTCTGTCAATGTTCACACTTAACTGCAAAGGAAAAATTTTTATAATAGAAACGCCTGTTGTAATGGGGATCATCAATGCCACACCTGATTCATTTTATGAAGGGCATTTGTCGTTGCACATCGAAGAAATAGTAGCATTAGCAAAAAAAATGATCACTGAAGGTGCTTCTATACTCGATATTGGCGGACAAAGTACCAGGCCCGGAAGTGAAAGGATCACTGCAGCAGAAGAAATAAAAAGGATCATTCCGGTTATTAAAAATATTCGTACTGCATTTCCTCAAATATTAATTTCTGCGGATACCTATCACAGTGCTGTTGCCATTGCTGCCGTGCAGGAAGGCGCCGATATTATCAATGATATCAGTGCAGGAGAAATGGATGCAGCAATGATTCAAACTGTTGCTTCCCTAAAAGTGCCTTATATATGTATGCATATGAAAGGCGAGCCCGGAACCATGCACAAGAATCCCGTTTATGATGATGTTGTAAAAGAAGTACTTGATTTTTTTATTGCTAAGACAAATGAATGTAAGCGTGCAGGCATTACCGATGTAATCATTGATCCTGGATTTGGATTTGGCAAAACCATCAGCCATAATTTTAAATTACTTCAACAACTGGAACTTTTTAAAGTATTCGAAAAGCCTGTGCTAGCGGGACTTTCCAGGAAGAGCACTGTTTATCGTACATTAAATATTAGTCCGCAGGAAGCATTAAATGGCACTACTGTTTTAAATACACTCGCTATTCAAAACGGTGCTGCTATTTTGCGGGTGCATGATGTGAAGGAGGCGATGGAGGTTATCAGGTTAATGAATGCCTATAAGGTTTAAAAGTTAACTGGGTTGATAAAGTTAATACAGGAATCAACTTTATCAACGCTGTCAACTTTATTAACCTGTACAAAAAAACGCTTCCTTTTTAGAGAAACGTTTTTTAATGCTTAATTTTTAATGCTTAATTTTTATTTGTGGCCCGCTGCGGCTGCACTATCAATTCTTCTCTGTTTTGTCATACTATCCATATAAGCTCTTTGTTTTAGCTTATTTTTTTCTACCATTTCTTTTGCTTCTGCTTTTGCCACATCTTTACTTATAATATCAGCCACTTCAATATCAAATATTAAAATAGAGTTAGCTGGTATAACATCTCCCTGTGCCTGCGAACCATAACCCAATGGAGAAGGAATATACATTTTTGCTTTAGCACCTTTATTTAAGTAAGGTAAACCATCTGTCCAACCTTTTATAACATTGATGGTACCTGCGATACGTTCTTTTGTCATATTAACTTTAAGTGGTTCAGTATGTCCTTTACTACTATCTGTATTGCTATCAAAAGGTTCTTTTCCGTCAATAGTTTTTCCTGTATATTTAATCACTGCAATCGACGAAGTATCAACATTTGCTCCACTACCTGGTTGTATGATTTCAACATAAGCGCCCATTGGTGTTTTTACTGCTTTAATATTATTTTTTGCGAAATATTCCTGCAGCCTTTTATCATCCTTGATCAATACTTCAGCTTCTTTTATTGAATCTTTCGCTTGTGAAATTTTCATCTGACTGATCCTTGCACTATCTGCTGACTGTCTTGTTTTGAAAACATTCAACACTTTTACAGTTGTAATTAAGAAATGGCCCTTCTTAAAAAACTTGGGCATGCTGGTCGGATTTTTTGAAAAAGCAGAATCAGTTAATAACCTTAAGACAAGGCTATCACCAGATCTTAATTGTTCTAAAATTTCATAATAAGCCTTAGGAGTAGAAACGGAATCCAATTGTTCGATCAATGGGCCTCTGTCATTTCTTGAATCCTGTAATACAGAATCTTTTTGCCCGTTAGCATACAATTGTGCTACCTGGATCTGCATAAATTCACCAACTTTTATCCTGTCTCCGTTCCCGCTAGAAATGATTTTATATTCAATACCTTCTTTTCCTTTTTTAAAATCTGCATTTTGTTGACAGGCAGAAAAGGCCACAACTGTCAATAACAACATTACGTAAGAAACTTTTTGCATTGGTTTTATTTTTTAAAATTTATAAGTGCTTAATTGATCCCTGTTTTCTTTCATTGCTTTTTTAAAATCTTCAATCACTGTTTCAAGTGGCTCTTTGCTTTGTCCGCCAGCTGCATTAAAATGGCCACCACCTCCAAAATATTTACGGGCAAAAGTATTTACATCAAAATTGCCCTTGCTTCTGAATGAACATTTGCGTTCTTCTCCCCTGTCTATTATAATAGCAGCGAGTTTAATTCCTTCAATACTCAGGGGATAATTTACGAGGCCCTCTGTATCGCCGGTTTTAATATCATATTTTAAAATATCCTGTGCCGGGACTGCAATCAGTGCTGTATTGTATTCATAAAATACTTCCATCCTGTTCAATAGTACGTTGCCAATGAACCTGAAACGGGTCTCTGAAAAGTTATCAAAAAGTGCTTCATGCACGGCGCTATGTTCAAGTCCTCTATCTTTTAATTCGGCAATCATCCTGTGTACACTTGCAGAGGTAGATGGAAATCTGAATGAACCCGTATCTGTCATCACACCTGCATAAATACATTGTGCAAGATCCTGGTTTATTTTTTCCGCATGGCCTGATGCAATAATAAAATCAAAAACCATTTCTGCGGTAGAACTTTTGCCTGTATCACTTATACCGTAGGAAAATACTTCTGTTTGTGGTTCCTGGTGATGATCTATTAAAATTCTTTCGCCTTTGATAGCAGCTAATTTATCAGCCATTCTTTTTGTGCGACCAAGTACATTGAAGTCGAGGCAAAAAATCCAATCAGCATTATCTAAAATGGAATTTGCTTTTTCTGTATCCCTTTCATAATCCAATACATTTTTGCAACCAGGCATCCAGTTTAAAAAAGAGGCCCAGTTTGTAGGGGAAATAACCACAGCGTCGTGACCAAACTGTACTAAAAAATGGTAAAGCCCCAGTGTAGAACCCATTGCATCAGCATCTGGTTTCTGGTGCATGGTAATTACGATCTTTCTTTTCTCTGTAAGCTTTGTGTATATATTATCTATTGATTGCATAAAGGCGGCGCAAAAGTAGGGGTAAAAATCCAAAATGTATTTTTTACACGTAGCATTATTGCAATGAATATTTTTTTTAACAAAAATGCTAGACTTATTTTATGGGATGGGTTTTGGTTTTTATCAGATTTACGGGTTAGCTTTGCCGCCAAAATTAAAATAAATGACGAACAGAACATTTACCATGATCAAGCCTGATGCAACTGGAAAAGGAAGTACAGGAGGGATATTACAAATGATAAATGCTGCAGGCTTCCGCATTGTAGCAATGAAAATGACACATCTTAGTGCTGAAAAAGCAGGACAGTTTTACGAAGTACATAAAGAGCGCCCTTTTTATGGCGAACTGGTTGAGTTCATGAGCCGCGGCCCGATAACAGCAGCCATACTTGAAAAAGACAATGCTGTAGAAGATTTTCGCAAACTGATTGGGGCAACCAATCCTGCCAATGCAGAAGAAGGAACGATCCGCAAGAAATATGCAGCATCTATTGGTGAAAATGCAGTTCATGGAAGCGATAGTGATGAGAATGCAGCGATTGAAGGTGCATTTTTCTTTAGCAAATTGGAGCAATTTTAAGAGCCTGGAATCGGCAATTGGCAATCGATTTAAGTGAATGGTGAATGGTGAAATCTTTGAAGACTTTACTATTCACCATTTTTATTTGAAGTATTGAGCATTGGAGGTTGTATATTGAATATTAAAAATGTTGGCTAAGTATCCAATACCTATCGCCTAACCATACATGCCAATAAAAACGTGTTTCATGCAGGTATCCCTCACCATTATACGTTATCCCAAATTATTTATTCCCTTTGCATTTTTTGCGATGGTCATGCACCGGTTTCCGTTATGGTTCAATAAAAAAATAAGTTTTTATAAGCTGATGGGTTCGGGTCGGAATGGTACGTTTGATAAAAAGCCGGACCTGCAACAATGGGCCATCCTTTCCGTTCATTCTTTACCGGTAGTTGAAAATGGGGATAAAAATCTACTCAAAAACCTATATGGAAGCTTCATTTCAGGCTGGTTTCATTTTTTTAATTGCGAAACCTTTACGATATTGTTGTGCCCTATTCAGAGCCATGGACTTTGGGATGGGAAAAAGGCATTTGGAGAATTTAGTAACGGGATTGAAAAACCGGCAGCAGGCAATGAAGTGATTGCTGTATTAACAAGAGCCACGATCCGGCCAGGTAAACTAAAATATTTCTGGCAGCATGTCGCACCCGTTGCTGCGAAAATGACAACAGCCAAAGGTTTTATTATGTCAGTTGGCATTGGTGAAATACCCTGGATAAAACAGGCCACATTCAGTATTTGGGAAACAACTGACGACATGAAAGCATTCGCTTATGGGATGCAGGAACATGTAGAAGTGATAAAAAAAACAAGGCAACAAAAATGGTACAAAGAAGATATGTTTGTACGATTTAAAATTATAAAAAGTGTGGGTACTCTTAGAGGAATAAACCCACTAAAAATGTAAGATGTAAGATATAAGATGTAAGATGTGAAAACAACTCTGAAAATCTTAGATCTTAAATCATACATCTTAAATTTTTTAGCTGTATGAAAAATATTAAACTAATAGAAGTTCCTTCAGAGATTGGCGCAGGTACACGTGGTGCAAGCCTTGGAGTTGATGCCATTAAAATTGCAGCATTGGATTTTATGAGCAATTTCTTTGTACACTTTCCTTCGGAGAAAATTGAATCGCAGAATAATTTATTGTTTGAACCCATACAATCGCCTTATGCCAAACGCATACAAGGTGTGCTGGGCATGTATGAGCGTATAAGCAAGTCCGTTTGTGATAGTCTTAAAAATAATTTTTTCCCGGTTATTCTTAGCGGCGATCATAGTAATGCAGGTGGAACCATTGCAGGTATAAAAATGGCAAAACCAAAAAGCAAGTTGGGCGTGATCTGGATAGATGCTCATGCAGATCTGCATACGCCATATACTACCCCTTCTGGTAATATGCATGGGATGCCACTTGCAACAGCCATTGCGGAAGACAATGAAGAAATGAAAGTGCATGACCTTGATGAAAAAACTGCCAGGATGTGGGACCAGCTTAAGGCAATTGGTAAAATAAATCAAAAGGTTTTACCGGAAGATGTTGTATTTATTTCTTTGCGAGATTTTGAAAAAGAAGAAAAATACCTGATAGAAAAGCACGGCATGAAAGTGATAACAACGAGTGAAGTACGACGCAATGGTGCGGAAAACGTTAGTAGAAAAGTATTGCGTTACCTGAGTGATTGCACGGATATTTATGTAAGCTTTGATGTAGATAGTCTTGATTCTGCCATTTCAAAAGGAACAGGGACACCCGTTAGCAATGGATTAAGGGAAAGAGAAGCAGAAGATCTGATTAGTAAATTTATGCAGAACAGGAAGGTTTGTTGTTTTGAAATTACAGAAGTAAATCCAACGCTTGATAAAGAAAACCTGATGGCAGAAATTGCTTTCAACATTTTACAAAGAAGTGTAAATGTGTTGATGATGAATTAAATCATTTCAAGTTAGAAAATGAAACCACTTTTTGCGGGGCTCCTTTTTTTAATTAATAACTTAACTGCATTAGCCCAGCAGCTTTCTAATAAAGATAGCCTGGAGGATGCGTATATTTTCCTCGCAACCCATTCAAATGCTGTATCGCAGCAGCTTTCTTATAATGATAGCCTGCAACTTTTTCAAAAAAATTACGTATCTACGCACGAAGTAGTGAAAGGAAGTGACAAGGCTTTTTTTCAATTTTATAAGGTTGATGAAAAATACCGCATTGTTGCACGCTTTGAAAAAATAATAGATACCGCAGGTTTTATTATGAAAACTTCCGGAACCCGGAAAACGAAATACTTCAGGTATGGGATGTTGTATTTTAATATTGGTAAAGATGCACTTCATCTCACCATTTACCAGAGTGAAAGATTGATGGCTGATACAGCCTATAAAAATTATCTCTTTGTTCCTTTTACCGACCTTACCAGTGGAGAAAAAAGTTATGGAGGTGGCAGGTATCTTGATTTTATTATTGATGATATAAAAAATAATTCACTGATTATAGATTTTAATAAATCCTATAATCCATATTGTGCGTATATGGCGGGATTCAGTTGTCCTATTCCGCCAGCAGAAAATTATTTAACCCTGAATATCGAAGCCGGTGAAATGGAATTTGCAAAAAAACATTGAAACCAATATTAAACCATGCAGGCGTCAAAATTACTCATGATCCAACCGGTTAACTTTAAGTTTAACCCGGAAACAGCCGTTAACAATGCATTTCAAAAAGATATAAAAGAAAGCAATGTACAGGAAAAGGCATTGGAAGAATTTAATGATTTTGTAAAATTGCTTAAAGAAAATAAAATAGATGTAACTGTTGTAAAAGACAGTCACGAACCTGAAACACCCGACTCTATTTTTCCCAATAACTGGATAAGTTTTCACGAGGATAATAGTATTATTCTTTATCCCATGTTTGCTGTCAACAGGCGTTTGGAAAGAAAAGGACATGTGCTGGAAACGATAAAGAAAAAATTTCAGACCAATGCAATTCATGATCTTACCCATCATGAAGAAAATGGTTTCTTTCTTGAAGGTACGGGCAGCATGGTTTTAGATCGTACAAACAGGATTGCTTACGCTGCTGTTTCTCCCCGTACCGACCTGGACATACTCAATGAATTCTGTAAGATCAGTAATTATTTGCCGGTGAGTTTTTTATCGAAAGATCAATACGGAAATACAATTTACCATAGCAATGTTATGATGTGTATGGGGCATGAATTTGTTGTGATATGCCTTGATGCCATTGAAAATGAAATCGAAAAGGAAAAGATCAGGCATCTGCTCATTAAAACAAAAAAAGAAATTATTGATATTTCTTTCGAACAACTAAGTTGCTTTGCCGGAAATATGTTGCAGGTAAAAAACATGGATGGGGAATTGTTGCTGATCATGTCCACGCAAGCGTATAAATGCCTTGAAAAATCACAGCTTACCAAACTGGAATCATACAACAAGATTATTCATTCCCCTTTAGATACGATTGAAACTTGTGGTGGAGGCAGTGCAAGGTGCATGATAGCAGAAATCTTTAATGATCATCTAAATTAAAAATGCCGGAAGCTTTTGCTCCCGGCTGAGTGTCCTGTAATCATCAATCGTCAAACAAAACTATCGTTGGGTTTATAAACCACTAATGTCTTTTTTCTTTCTAAGGCTATCGAGTGAAGGATCCATTGAAATGGCTTTATCACACATTGCCTGGCCACGGTTCTTATCTCCTTTTTTCTGAAATACCAATCCCGCCTGGTACAGGGCTTTTCCATCGTTTGCATCTATTTCCATTAATTTCTGGCAATAGGATAATGATTTATCAAATTGCTTTTGCTTGTAAAAAATTTCAGCCATGTCTCTTAAAATATCTTTGTTCCCTGGCTTTTTAGTGTATATCTCCATTAATAATTTCTCTCCCTTTTCATATTCACCACTATACAGGCATGCATAGCCGAGGTTTTCATTAAAATCCAACGATTGTACATAGCCGTTATTGGCTGCAGTTGTAAATGCTGCCATTGCATTTTTATAATCATCCTGGTTATAATACAATAAACCCAATTCATACATCCAGTTATTTTTGGCACCATCCATTTTAATCGCTTTTTCAAAAACAGGAATTGATTTTGCGTATTCTTCCATATCAAGATAAGTGCGTGCAAGGGTGTACGTTACTTCTGCATCTGCAGGATTTTTTGCCAATGCAGCTTTTAAAGATTTTTCTGCCTGCGGATAATCTTCAGCCTGGTAATTGCATAAGCCGATGATGCGCAATGAGTTTTCACAATCAGGGCATTTTTGAGCAAATTCAATGGCTTTTGCAAATTGACGATAAGAATAATAAAGGTCCATCAATTCTTTTATTGCAGACTTATTTGCCGGATCAATTTCATTTACTTTGCTAAAACAGGCTTTAGCAGCATCCAGTTTCCTCATTTCCAGGTTTGTAAATCCGTTTGCAAGTAAAGCTTCCTCGTATGAGGGATTAAATTTAATCGCTTTATCAAAGGCCTGGGAAGCAGCAAGAAAACGCTGTGCATTTTTTTCAATCAATCCTATTTTGAAGTAAAATTGGGCGCTGTCACTATTTTGCGCATGTGCAGACATGCATACCCATAAGGGTATTGTGGCCAAAAGCTGTTTCATAATAGGTTTGTTTTCAGAGGTGCGAATTCCTTAACGGAATATCATAGCAGTTAACGCTGGAATATCAATTATTATTTCACAAAGCTTCTTTTTTTTGTCAATTGAGATGACAGTCATGTTCTCATTCGTATATTCCCCTGTACCCCAATAGGAAATTGCGTTGGTATTCAGTATTTCTTTCCAGTAGTTTTTCCCTTTTAATGGTATTTTCCACTGCGTAAAACTTTGTGTGGACATATTTACGACTACGAGCAGGTCATCATCGCGGTATTTCCCTTTTCTTTTATACATCAGAACAGCTTCTTTTCTTTTATCTACCTCAATCCATTCAAATCCCTTTGGTTCAAACTGGTACTCATACAGGGCCGGTTCATTTTTATATAAATGATTCAGGTCCTTTACACAAAGTTGTAATTTATTATGAGAATCATGTTGCAGTAGTTCCCAATCCAGTTCGGATTTATAGTTCCATTCTGTAGTTTGGCCAAATTCATTTCCCATAAAAAGCAGCTTTGCTCCCGGGTGCGTGTACATGCAGGCGTATAACAAACGGAGATTGGCAAATTTTTCTGATTCAAACCCAGGCATTTTATAGATCATCGGGCTCTTACCGTGAACGACTTCATCATGGCTTAATGGCAACATAAATTTCTCATCATAAAAATACATGATGCTGAAAGTAAAAGTATCCTGGGCAGCAGGCCTCCTTTTATGTGGAAGTTTAAAATACCTGAATGTATCATGCATCCAGCCCATCATCCATTTCATACCAAAACCAAATCCGCCTTTCTTAATTGGCTTAGTAATTCCCGGCCAGTCTGATGCTTCTTCTGCAATGGTTTGTGTATCCGGGAAATCGCGGTAAACGATCTGGTTCATTTCTTTTAGAAATGCAATGGCCTCAATATTTTCATTGGTGCCAAATTCATTCGCTTCCCACTCTCCTTCCTTCCTGGAAAAATCGAGGCGGATAATTGAATTAACAGCATCAACACGAATTCCATCTGCATGATATTTACTGAGCCAGAAATGTGCACTGCTGATAAGGAATGATCTCACCTCTCCTCTTTTATAATTAAAAATATAACTGTTCCAATCCGGGTGAAAACCTTTTCGCATGTCTGCGTATTCGTAAGTATGCGTACCATCAAACTTATAAAGGCCGTGCGCATCATTGGGAAAGTGCGAAGGAACCCAATCGAGAATAACACCAATATTATTTTGGTGCAGCAATTCAATCATGTACATAAATTCTTCGGGTGTTCCAAAACGTGAGGTGGCTGCAAAATAACCAGTGCCCTGGTAGCCCCAGCTTCCATCATAAGGAAATTCCATTACAGGCATGAACTCTACGTGTGTAAATCCCATATTTTTTACATAGGGAACCAGTCTTTCTGCGATCTGTGCATAGGTATTAAATAAGTTCTCATTATTTTTTTCCGGCCGCATCCAGCTTCCCAAATGAACTTCGTACACGCTCCACGGTGCGTTGAGTGCGTTGTGCTTTTTGCGATTATTCATCCAGTCATGATCATTCCATTCTTTTTCAAAATACCAGGCAATAGACGCAGTGCCGGGCCTTAGTTCAGCATAATTTGCAAATGGATCTGCTTTCTCTGTTTCAATATCATCAAAGCCCGTGATATGATATTTATAAAGGTCTCCTTTATTTATTCTTGGAATAAAACCTTCCCAAATACCTGATTTATCCAGGCGTACAAAAAGTGGATGCAACTGTTTCTTCCATCCATTGAATTCGCCTATTACAGAAACGGCTGTTGCATTGGGTGCCCACACAGCAAAATAAAAGCCTTCGGTATTCAAAACATGTAAATGGTGACTGCCAAATTTTTCATAGCCAGTGCAAAAAGTACCATCCCTGAATTGCAGTATGTCATCATCTGTAAAAAAAGAATAATTCCAGACAAGTTTTGTGCTATCGATAAAATGTTCCTCTTCGTATGCCATTGTAAATATTTTGTTGCCGCCCGTGTAAAATCCTTTTTAACTCAAATTTAAGTATAGTTAGTTTGCCTTGCGGGTATAATATAGCAATTTTATTCACTCTACTCCCATCAAAACTTATACATGAGAAAAAATTTAGGGTTATTAAGCATTTTCCTTCTTGTTTTCACTTTTTCATATTCCCAATCATCAAAGGTTAAAGGCAGCGTAAAAGATACTGTTTCTAATATCTCCGTTAGTAATGCAGTTGTTGCATTGCTTTCTCCCAAAGATTCTATTTTAAAGAAATTTGTAAGGACAGCTGTTGATGGCACCTATAGTTTTAATGATTTGAAACCTGGTCCATATATTCTCATGGTGATGCATCCTACTTATGGTGATTATGTTGATAATATTGAAATAAAAAATGATGAAGAATCAATTCCAACAATTCCGCTTACTTCAAAGAGTAAATTATTAACTGCGATCATTCTTAAAAGTGGCAGCCCAATAAAAATAAAGGGTGATACGACCATTTATACTGCAGATAGTTTTAAAGTAAGCGCCAATGCAAATGTGGAAGAATTGCTGAAAAAACTTCCCGGCATACAGGTAGATAAGAATGGGGAAATAAAAGCCATGGGCGAAAAAGTAGAAAAAGTTTTGGTTGATGGAGAAGAATTTTTTGGTGATGATCCAGGCATGGCTGTAAAGAACCTGAGGGCCGATGCGGTAAAAGAAGTACAGGTATTTGACAAAAAAAGTGACCAGGCAGAATTTACGGGTATTGATGACGGTGAGAAACACAAAACCATCAACCTTAAAATGAAGGAAGATAAGAAGACAGGATATTTTGGTAAGGTAGATATCGCCGGCGGTTTGCAAAAGGACATTGATGACCGTTATAACAATAATCTCATGTTCAGTACATTTAAAGGGAAAAGAAAATTCTCTGCTTTTTTATTAACCGGTAATACGGGCCAGGATGGATTAAGTTGGTCGGACAATGAAAAATATGGCGGCAACGATAATGTGTCTATGAACCTGGACGATGATGGTGGAATGAATTTTATGTGGCGTGGAGGCGGCACCGACGATGAACCAACTGTAAATACGGAGAATGGATTTATTAAAAATATAAATGCCGGTATACAATACAGTAATAAATGGAATGGTAAACAAACATTGAATTTTTCTCCAAAATACAATGAACAGGATTATGAGAATATTGCCAGAACCCTTACGCAGGAACGTGGTAACGGAGACACTGTTTTATATACGGATGGGAATGATGCTACGAATATCAAAAGGCATAATTTTAAAACAAAGCTGATCTATGATATAAAACTTGATTCTGCTAACAACAGCACTTTGAAATTTACAGCCAGTGCAAATTTTTATCATACAGAAAGTGAAGTGATCGGAAACTCATTCACGGATAACCAGTATGGCGATAATATAAATAAACGCATTGATACAAGCCGAAATACAATTGATAAATCTGCGCTGGCTTTAAACATAATCTATAAACATAAATTTAAAAAAGCGAGACGCACATTTTCTTTAACATCAGACCTGAGTTATTTAAAAACAGATGGAAGAAATTATCTTCAGACTTTCAACCAGGTATTTGATCCTGTATCTGGATTCGTCCAACAGGTAGATCAAATGATCACACCTGATAAATCAACAGAAAAAGTTTCTTCAAAAATTATTTATACAGAACCTTTAAATAAAAATTATTCACTGGAACTTGGTTACCAGCTTTCATACAATTATGGAAAGAATGACCAGGCCACTCACTCAAAAATTACGGGTAGTGATAAATATGATTTCCTTGTTGATTCATTGACTAATAATTTCAGGCAATCAATATTGATCAATACACCTTCTTTCAAGATCAATTACAGTTATAAAAAATTAAAATACAATTTTGGTTCTGGTTTTGGATTTACCAATTATGATCTTGTTGATGAAACTTTTAATAAAGATTATAAAAGGCACTATACTAATTTTTTCCCGGCGGCAAATTTCACTTATAACTATAAGGCAAATCATAGTATCCGGATCAATTATTCGGGCAGCACTACTCAACCAACCATTAACCAGTTGCAACCTTTAAGGAACAATGATGATAAATTCAATCAATACATTGGCAACCCAGACCTGAAGCCATCATTTTCAAATTCGTTCAGTATTCAACACAACAGCTATAATTTTCTCAAAGATGTATGGACCTATGCTTCAGTAAATGCTTCTCTTAGCAGCAATGCTGTTACAGACAATATCACTATCAATTATGCAACGGGAGAAAAGGTTACTAAACCAATAAATACCAATGGGAATTTATCTATAAACGTTTATGCAGGTGCCGGAGGTAAAATTAAAAAAATTGGGAGCCGGATATGGATTGGCCCTAATTTTAATTATTCCAGGTTCAATAATTATTTGAATGGGAAGAAGATAATTGCTAATAACAGCAGTGGCGGATTTAATTTTAATCTAAATAAATCAAAAGATAAAAAGTATGAAATTACTTTAGGAAATGAATTGAATTATAACAGTAATAAAACTTCGCAAAATGATATCAAAGATCATTATATAACGAATACAGCTTCTTTGGACGTTACTATCTATATGCACAAAGTGTGGTCTATTGGTTCAGACTACCAGTATTATTATCGCCAAAAAACAGCGCAATCAGGTGATGCGCTCAACAATTCTTTGTGGAACGCAAAAGCGCAACGTACTTTTAAAAGTAATGAATTTACCCTGTATGTAAAAGTGAGAGATATCCTCAATCAGAATAGAGGCATTGATCGTTCTTTTGATGGAACCAGGTTTACAGAAACAAGAAATGAACGCTTAAAAAGATATTTCCTTGTTGGTTTCGCCTGGGATTTTAAAAACAAAGCACAAAAAGCAAAGTAATCATCATTTCATAATAACAAACTAATGAGAACGAAATTATTTTTTATTGTTGTTGCAGTGTTGCTTGCGGGGCAATTACATGCACAGGTATTTATTAACAAGGCTACGATTGAATATGAAGTAAAGACCAATATTAAAAAAACAATGGGCACCGGCGTATGGGAAGAAATGATGAAGGATGCTATGCCTACTTTTAAAACAGGTTATTTCAACTATACGTTTGCCGATAATAAAAGTGTTTTTAAATTTGATCATTGGGATCCGAATTTGAAAATACCAGACTGGTACAAAAAGAGTGATGAATCTTATTCCTGGTATTTTGATTTTACCAATGGAAAATTCAACATGAATAAGAATATAGCTGGCACTGATTTCAATATAAACGATTCAATGCCTGTGATCGAATGGCATCTTTCCAATGAAAGCAGGATCATTTCGGGTTATAATTGCAGGAAAGCTGTAGGCAAGATCATGGACAGTGTGTATGTTTTTGCATTTTATACAGACGAGATAACGATACCGGGTGGCCCCTGTTCTGTGAATGGCTTACCAGGAATGATATTGGGCCTTACTATTCCAAGAATGTACACATCCTGGATCGCAATAAAAATAGATGTTGAAAAAGTAGATGAAAAACAAATTGTACCTGTATCATCCAAAAAAATTTATACAAAGGCTTCTTTCAAGGCAATGCTGGATGAACATACGAAGGATTGGTTTGGGGAAGATGATCCGGATTCTAAGAAATGGATCGAACAGTTTTATTGGAAGCAGTTTCTTTAAAGAGTTGAAAAGTTTAAAGGGTTGATAAAGTTAATACTGGCAAAAAGCCTTGTAAACTTTATCAACCCTTTCAACTTTATTAACTTATCAACTTTGTCAACTGATCTCAAATCCGTCCGGAATAATTGCCCCTTTCTTTATCACCACGATACCATCCTTCACAGCATACAATGAATGATCTGAATCAGGCAAATGAGTGCCGCCAATGATATTAACGTTGTTGCCTACACGACAATCCTTATCAACGATCACATTGGTTAAATTGCAATTATCTCCAATGCCCAGTTTGGGAATTCCTCTTGTATAATTATAGGCGATTTCTTCAATGGTCTCGTAAGAATCGTTACCCATAAGGTAGCAACTCGTAATATTACTTCCAGCACCAATACGGCTCCTGATGCCTATTACAGAATTAAATATTTTATTTCCGTGTATGATAGCTCCCTCCGCAAGGATCGTTTGCTCAATAGTAGTACCACTTATTTTAGAAGGTGGCAACATCCTCGCCCTTGAATACACCATATTCGTATTGTCAAACAGGTTAAATGGTGGTATATCAAGTGTAAGCGCAAGATTTGCTTCGAAGAAAGAATATATATTTCCAATATCGGTCCAATAGCCATCATACTGGTAACTAACAACCTTGTATTTATTTATTGAATCAGGAATAATTTCTTTACCAAAATCAGTAGCATCTTTTTTTTCTGTCTCCAGTAAGTCAAATAAAAGTTTCCTGTTAAAAATATAGATACCCATGGATGCCAGGTATGGCCTGCCTTTAGCTAACATATCATCACCTGTATTACTTGTCCATTCCGGCAACAATGCTTTATCAGGCTTTTCTATAAACGAAGTGATCAGGTGTTCTTCATTTGATTTTAAAATTCCAAACTCAGGAGCTTCTCTTTCAGCAACCGGAATAGTAGCAATCGTAATATCAGCACCACTCTTTTGATGATTGTCGATCATGGTTCCAAAATCCATTTGGTATAATTGGTCACCACTCAGTATCAGGATATAATCAAAATCATTTTTATGAATATGCTTCAACGATTGTCTTACTGCATCTGCCGTTCCCTGGAACCAACCCGGGCTATCAGGAGTTTGCTCTGCAGCAAGAATATCTACAAAACCATTACTGAAACCACTGAATTGATACGTGTTTTTAATATGCTTATTCAGCGAAGCAGAATTGTATTGTGTAAGTACAAACATCCTGTTGATATTGCTGTTGATGCAATTGGAAATGGGAATATCTACCAAACGATATTTTCCCCCAATGGGTACAGCAGGTTTACTTCTTGTTGCAGTTAACGGATACAACCTGCTGCCGGCACCACCACCCAGGATTACTGCTATCACTTGTTTGCTTGTCATAAAAAAGTTTTATTTATAGATAGATTTATAGAGGTCAATGTATTTTTCTGCGCTTGATTCCCAGCTGTTATTGATAAGCATCATTCTTTTTCTTACTTCAGCTAATTTTTTTGTGTTTGCATAAAGTTCAATGCCCCTGTTGATAGAATATACAATGTCTTTTACGCTTGCGTTATTGAAACGAATGCCATAACCACCTTCATCACCATAATCAATCACGGTATCTTTTAAGCCGCCAATACTGCGTACAACCGGAACCGTTCCATAACGCATGGCATACATCTGGTTAAGGCCACAAGGCTCTACCCTGCTTGGCATTAAAATAAAATCTGCCCCCGCATACATTTGATGACTTAGTTTTTCATTGTAGCCTATCTGTGAATTATAATACCCAAACCAATGTTCTTTTATTTCTTCCAAAGCCTGTTCAACATAAGTTTCTCCACTACCGAGCACCAGGAAGTTGAACTTAGCTTTAATTTGTTCAAAGGCTGTTGTAATAGCTTCCGGTAACAGATCTGCCGCTTTCTCATTAACAAGTCTTCCTATAAAAACAAATAAAGGATATTTTAGTTCAAACCCGAAATCATCACAAAGTTTTTTCTTATTCAGCTCTTTGCCCTTATTAAAGTCTTCAATGCTAAAATTATCAAGAATGTAAGTATCCATTTCCGGATCCCATACGGCATAATCAATACCATTTAAAATGCCGGAACATTTTCCTTTTTCATAATTGAATAAAGGCTCCAGGCCATTGGCAGCACTCATAAGTTCAGTCATATAGCCAGGACTAACGGTAGAAACTTTATCTGCACACTTTATACCACAAGCAAGCGGGTTGATCATATTGTCCCAATCCAGCAATCCCCATTTCCATGTATCCCATGCCGGTATATAGTTAATTTTATCCCAGCCCATCCAGCCCTGGTATTGAGCATTGTGAATGGTAAGTGTTGTAGGAATGCGTGACAGATGCCTGTAAACAAAGCATTGTTGCATCATGAATGGTATCAATGCTGCGTGATGATCATGTACGTGCACTACATCCGGATGATGCTCCCATTTACTCAACCATTCGGTAACGGATATCTGAAAAGCAATGAATCTTTCTGTGTCATCATCATAGCCATAAATTTTTTCACGATCAAGTAATCCATGTATATCCACACAGTAAAGGTCAAATCCAAGTTTGTTGCCCGTTTCTTTGATAATGGTAAAATCAAAGTTTGCTTGTCCCATGGCAAAATTTCCTTTGTGTACCACTTCCCAGTCATTGTTGTATAAGAATTTTGTCCGGTGCATGGGCATCACCACTTTTGCAACATGTCCCAATTGCTGTTGGTATTTTGGCAAGGAACCAACTACATCCGCAAGCCCGCCGGCTTTCGCCATTGGATAACATTCGGCACTAACGTGTAAAATTTCCATATGCTGTTTTAAGCTTCATGAATGTAAGAAGGATATTTCTAAAAAAAAATATTACATTTTAAAAAAGTCAGTTGCGATACATTTCAAAGTATTTTTTATTGGATTAAAATTATTTACATTCTATAAAGTGGTTTGTGAGGACACAAACCACGGAAACCCCTCGGTCTGTGTCCCCTCCATAAGTGTTCGGAAGTTTTTTATCTACCCCAATGATTGGAACGCGGATGACAC
>JBDTLP010000009.1:0-71506 GCA_039934735.1 Ferruginibacter sp.
AAACTCTAAACTCTAAACTCTAAACTCTAAACTCTAAACTCTAAACTCTAAACTCCTAATTTTGTATCATGAATTATTTCGAACTTTTCCATCTGCCACTATCACCCTCGGTAAACCGGGGATCATTGTCAGCAAAATATTTTGAATTGCAGAAAAAAAATCATCCCGATTTTTTTACGCAGGGAACAGAAACAGAACAGGAGGATTCCTTAAAATTATCAGCAGATATTAATAAAGCATTTACTATTTTCCGGGATGAGCAACGAACGATAGAATATTTTTTGCAAACAATTGGCCTGATCACTGAAAATGAAAAATATAATTTGCCTCCTGATTTTTTAATGGAAATGATGGAGATCAATGAAGCGCTTACAGAAGAGGATGAAAACACTGTAACAAAAAAAGTAACTGATTATGAAGCCTCATTATATGGTGAAATAAAACCCGTGATCGACAGCTATAATACCAGTACTACCAGCCAGGATGATCTTCTGAAACTAAAAGAATACTATTACAAGAAAAAATATTTAAATCGGATTTTGGACAGGTTGGGTGATTGATGTAATATTGCAACCCTTAAACGTTTCAAAAGTTGAAAACGTTTCATAGGTTTCAAAGGTTCTAAACCTTTTAAACTCCTGGAACTTTTGAAACCTTTGGAACCTAGTGAGGCCCATGTGGCGGAATTGGTAGACGCAGCAGACTCAAAATCTGCCATTCGCAAGGGTGTGAAGGTTCGATTCCTTTCGTGGGCACTGGCTAAAATGGCTACAAATCAATACCGCATTGAGTTGTAGCCATTTTTAATTAGTAGATACTGGCAATTCCACTGACAGTTTGTGAATGAGTGATAGAATTCAATGTGAAATGACACTTACTTTAAATCATAATTTCAGTAAATAACCGTTATAGCCGTAACTATCCGTAAATTTGAAGTTAATTATTAGTAAGGGAATCAGTAAATTTTCAGTTAATGAATGCGAAATCTATATGTACTGTGTGTGGTAACGAATTTAAATACAGAAGAGGAAAGCTGTATTGTTCCAATAGTTGCAAAACAAAAGGCTTTAATTTGAAGAAAGCCGGAATTTCAGGTTTTGATATTGAAAAGCCTGGTGAATCATACAACCAAGCAAGAACTACATTTTATTTGTCGGATTATAATAAAGTAAAGCACCAGGATTTTTGCAGCTTTGAACTTTATTGCTTCTTAGTAAAAAACTTTTCGGATAATGAAGATGTAGAATTTTTAAATGAGTATGTAGAAAAAATAATTTTAGTAGATTCTTTTGATAGCGATATAAAAAATAATCAGCATCCAATTAGAAAAAAATATTTGCAGTTCTTAGAACACTTTCATGACGGCACTTACAAAATAAAAAAAGATCGACCATTAGAAAACATTGCTAATTAAAATTAGTTTTCGTCATTAAATTCGCCGTTATCAATCATATCTTGCATTAAATCTTCCAACTTTATTTGCTTCATATCGTTTCTTAATTGATTGGTGCAGTCAACTATTTGAATACGAATATTTAAATGTAATTTGTCATAATCATTTAAATTTTCTGTTATTCCTTCATTCTTGTTTAACGTGCCAATGCTATCAATATATAAATCTTCCGGGCAACCCAGGTTTAAATAATTGATGTATGCATTTCTTAAATTCTCTAAACTACTTTTTGCAGTATCAATGGAATAAATAACTTCAAGAATATTTAGGCGTCTTGTCAAAGGTCTAATTCTATCTAAAAAATCGGTTTGCTCTAATTTTCCGTTTTCTATTCTTTTTGTGAAATAATTTAATGATTTGAGAATGCTCTTTATTTGTATTTCTACATTTTTTTTTGATAGCATAAATATTTTTTTTGTAAGTATTGATTGTAAATTATATTTCGGGAAAGTTATTTTTAAGATCATTACAGTCGTCTACGCCTAAATCTTTCAAATATTCATCAAACATTTTTAGATCGCTGTGTCCTTTTTGCAACTGTAATTGTTTTATAGGGATACGAGCCTGTGCGGCCATTTTAATTCCTGTGTGTACCCAGCTGTAAAAAGCAAATCGTTTTCCATAATTTAGCGTTCTTAAAAATTCTCGATGACGGGATGAAAGAGCGTTAGTACTAAGTTGATTTTTGCCAGGTTCGCCATTTGATGAAAAAATGTAGTAGTCAAATGGAAATTTTTTATATTCCAAGATCATTTTTTGCATCGGTATAGGAATTGTTTTAAGATAATTATCATCATCTTTGGCAACTTCATCCCTAAGTATAATTTTCATTTCATCAAAAAGAATATCAGAAATTTTGAGCATCCTGATTTCTTTTGGTCTGAAATACAAATAATATTGAAATAAAATTGCGTCCCACAACTGCGGATCTTCTTTAGCAATAATATTTTTTAGTTCGGTTATTTGGTTAGGGTGAAATGGTAGTAAGCTTTTACCTCTTACTTTTTTTATTCTTATTGAATCAAACGGATTTCCCTTATATTTTCCAATCCTATTTAATTCGTTGAATGCATCTTTTAAAAAAATCAAATAATGCCTAATGGTATTATTCGTTAACTTTTTCTCGATTTGTAAATGTCTTATAAATCCTGCCGGGGAAATTTCTTTATTTATTTTATAAGCTGGTCTAAACCATTCAGCAAATATTTTCAGTTTGCTAAAATAAGTCTGATATGTTTTTTTTTCAATACTTGGTCTTCTATATTCTAAAATATCTGAGAGGGATTGTATTAAACCTCTGCTTATTTGCTGGGATAATATTGGTTCTTGAAGTTCCTTTATAATCCGATTTGCTTCTTTTATTTTTTCATCTAAAGTTTTACAGTGTTGCAACTTGCCATATTTTTTTATTTTACGGCCTTTGTCTCTGTAAACAATAAACCAGGTTCTTGTAATATTCTGATCGATGGGGTAGACTTTATAAACGGCATTTGTTTTTTCCATGTGATTTTTTTAAAAATGGCTTTATAAGTTAAATAAGGAAATGAAATCTAATTAGTAAATTAATGGGTATGAAGTATAATAGGTAAAATAAGCGTCCATTGCGTCCAAACCTTATAATTATATAATAATCAGCCATTTAGTTTGGACGCTACTGTTTTTTTTTGCGTCCTGATAGGGTCCTAGCCTAAAAAGAGCGTCCAAATGTGGACGCTGTGGACGCTGGTAGGACGCTCTTTTTTTTGGTAGCGTCCACTTTTTTTTGATCTGAAACCCTTACTCCTATTATCTTTTTATATTTTTGGACGCTAAGGACGCTTAAAAGAGTAAAAACAAGCCATACCCCTATTTTATTGAAGCAAATATAAAATATCGTTTATCGCCACTTTTGCGCTCCACAACTTCGTCTGAAAAAATACCGGCGTACTTTGCGAAAACTTTCAGCCATTTAGTAAATAATTCCAAACGTTTTTTGAACTTGTCATCCTGAAAATCTTTATACTCATTTAAAAACTGTGAATGAAGTTCTTGTTTACAAATTTCTTTATCTGCCACTATTTCCCCTTCAGTAATTTTTTCACGGATAAACTCTAGAAAATAAGGGTGTGTTTGGTCTAATAATTTTCGATGATTTAAATTATTATTTTTTGGCTCTATAATGCCATGGTCTAAATAAAGGGATATACAAAACATCATAAAATTATCAAACTGCATCCACGAATATTTATCCCAATCGTGAAAAAATCTATGTTGAAATTCATTTTCAGGGCTGTATCGTTCGCTATAATGGTTTGCAAATTCGAATTCTATTGACCTGTCCCGCGAACTGCTACCTTCAATAGCAATAGTTTTGTTTGTAGTAATACACATTTTTGTTTTAATCAAAAACGGATTCTGATGTTTTTTTTCTACGGTAATTCCTTCCGTAATATCATTATAAAGAACTTCGAACTTAAAATTATTCCTTACATCATTTAAGAAAATAATTTGTGTGTCCAAACTTGCATCCTGGTATTTATATCTTTGTGTCGGATCAAAGTCTTTACCATTGACTTGAGTAAGTTTTTTAATCTTGCCGAGGGTCTGTCCAAATAGTGTTTTTCCAGTACGTCCATTAGCCTCTTCACTTATACGGCTATCCGTCAATATTACAGCTTTCATTTTTACTTCTGTAAAACTATGAAGCAAATACCCGGTAAGACTGCAAAGGCTGTTAAATCGACTATTATCTTTGTCGCTAACGTTGTACAAAAATTGTGCGTATACACTGCATTTTTTAATCTCTAAAATTGGGATATCTTGATATGTGAATTCCCGATTAATAATTTGATTGTACCAAATAAATCCTCTCAATTCATTATATGGCTTTAAATGCCATGCATCTTTATTGCAAACAACAAAGCCATTTTTATAATAAATAAAACATTCATTTTTTGTATCGGCATTAAAGAATATTTCATCTTTACTAACGAGTAAGGATAATCTATTGTCGCAAAAATAATTTTTTGGATTATTATACATTTTTTCTTTCAACTGTTTTTTAGTAACATTATTTGAAAGTTGATCCGGTAAGCTTTCCAGGTATGTAAAAAAATAATCTTGAATCTGTAAAACAGTTACTTCCTTTATTACATTTTCTTGAAGCCGGATGTAAATAAAATCTTTGTCAATATCAAACCGTCGAAAACCAAAAGAGTAAATTAAATCTACAAATTTTACGTAGTTA
Source organism: Ferruginibacter sp. (assembly GCA_039934735.1). GTDB lineage: Bacteria > Bacteroidota > Bacteroidia > Chitinophagales > Chitinophagaceae > Ferruginibacter. The sequence continues at coordinate 4,680 of JBDTLP010000009.1, forward strand.
ATTTTGATATCCTTTAATACCTGGTTATTGTCTTCGTCGTTTTTTAAAACGGGTGTATAGAAAACTATCGATTCTTTGTTGGATAGATTTTTTGCGCTTTTAACGTCCTTAGATTTGGCTACACCATTTTGAATTGGTTCCCGTGCGTAAATATTAAAACCTTTAGCGATTGAAAATAATGTATTGATCGCAATGCCGCTTTTCCTGCCCTTACAACATTCTTTGTATTGAGTTCTACAATCGGCTTCCTTATATTTCGGGCTTAAACTGGATATCCTATGAAAGAAGCTTTCACCAGGCAAGCCAAATTCACTGGCGATTGCAAATCCAATATTTACCCATTGCCTGTATTCGTCTGTTATATCGGTTTTACTGGCCTCAATTTTGGAAATAAGTAATTCGACCTCTTTTTGCTTATCGTGGCCAGTTCTTGAGCTGATAGTTCTTAGGGGAATTTTTAGCGGATCTTTGTTAGCTGCGAAAACTACACTGTCAAAATTTTCATACAAATCATTATCCATGCTTACAAACATTGCCCGGCTAACATTGGAACAACTTGAATCTAATAACAGTTTATATTTTGTGCTGTAATATTCCTGCAGGCTATTATATACCTCTTTATCCTGATCCGGTTCTATTCGTACCAATAATTTAACGCCGGTCCCTGTAGGGCTTATAAATGCCGCAAAAGTGAACTTGTCATTTGATAAAACTTTCTTCGCCGCCCATGGATCCATGTCCGGGTTTTTATCTTTATCAAAATCAATTTGTTTTAAAGTGCTGTGATTGATTAATGCTGAATCTATACGTTTTGAAAATGTACCTGATGACGTAATATTTGGCAGCTGTTTTTTTAAATCTGATTGTTGACTTTTTGTATTTGCCTGGCGAAGCTGATCAATCTGTTTTTTGTATTTACCGGTTTTAATGGCTTTTAAAAACGATTCAATTTTTATAACTTCTTTACTGGTAGTGTCCGCAATATTTTTATAAAAGGAAACCTGAAACATGTGTTATAATTTTGGTATTAGTAAAAACAACGGCCGGTAAATTAGAAGGGAGAACATTTGAATATTCTCCCTTCAATTACATTATTTCATTTTTGATAATTCGTAGTAAAAAATAAACGGCTGGTAGAAGTGAATAAAAACATCATTAGAAATTTCAAATTGTGTTCGACCCGTAAAATCTGTACCTGCTAAATAATCAACTGCACCTTTGAATCTGGTAAACATTTCGTCCACGAGGTTAACGCCATCTAGCAAATGGCTTTCATTAAGCGCCTGGCTGATTTGATTTGAAGAAAAGTCTGTTAAGAAGATTTTTGCCGCTGTCGTGGGCTTTACGTTAGCTGATTCATTAACCTGTAATGAAGCTGCTGTGTTGGTTCTTGTATTTGGCATAAAACAAAGAAAGCTCACGTGTGCCAAATACAAGTCTACTTGCGTAGAATGAATCAAACGGATTGAGTACCGTTTCACGTGAGCGTATTTTTAAAATAAGTTGGAAAAACATTTGACTTGTATTTGGCAATTCAAAAATAATATAAAAAATGTGATATCAAAAAAATCTTTTAAAAATGGGCACCTAAAAAAGTGCCCAAATCAAAACTACCTGCCCGGCATTTCGCTCGGCATTTCATATTCCTACCTTTTTAAAGAAGATTAACACCATGATTGTTTGCGTCGGCTACAATTTCCTGGAGTTCCATTTTTTTCCATTTCGCTTCCAATTTTGCTGACCCTTCTGGCATTCCTAATTGCCAGAGATATTTTTTTATTAAGTCTTGTAGAATAAATGCATTTCTAGATTCGAGTAAAATCCCATGTTTATATGCATCATTTAAAATTTCCTGATCAGACATTAACCGCCATTTCGCTTCTAATTTTGGTGAACCTTCTGGCAACCCTAACTGCCAGAGGTATTTTTTTATAAGTTTTTCTTTATAACCGCTGGTGCTACCAACAGCACCGCTTGCTTTTTGTTGAGATCCTGAATAAATAAAAAATCCGGCTATCGCTAATCCAATCAGGAGTGTATTATTATTTTTCATGACATACTTTTTTTAGATTAAAGACAGCCAAAACCAAATGAATTGTTTGGCTGTCTTTAAAAATTACTAATTGAAAAAGCCTTCTCCAATGCTTACATTTTCGATATCTTTTTTTATTCCGTGTTCATTAAATGAATACAGTTCCAGTTTTATACTTTCCTGGCTTTTAACACTACGCTTTTTTAAAAGATCATATTGAGCTTTTGCGCTGTTAATGTCTCCAAAGGTTTCCTGGTAACCCTTTGTTTTCACAGTAAACTTTTCAGTTTGTTTTGAAGCAGGTTTTGCGGCTTCGTTTGTACCAGTAAGAACTGGCGTTTTTTTTGTCGTTTTCATGACTGTTGTTTTTTTTGTTTTTGATAATTATTAAAAGAAAATCTATGCTGCTATGGAAACAGGAAATTTATTAACCCGATCAACAAATGCTTTTTTAAATTTATCAGAAAAATGTTTTGAAGACTGATAGTAATTGATTCTTGCAGTTCGTAATGTTTGATAAAATTGGACAGGTAGTTTATTAATGATATCAATTACATCTTTCGTGAGACTGGTTTTTGATGTATTAGTAATATGTGGATCTAGCAAACTGACAGAGTTGTTGATCACTCCAACAGCTGCATTTTGTTTGTGAACTATAAAATCGTAAATGAAATTTGCTATTACCTGGTTCTTTATTAAATCACCAGACAGAATTTTATTCCAAAAATTATTTTTATAGAAATCACTTACCAGGTTTTCTAAAATGGAATCATTAAATATTTTATATCGTGGTATTTCCTGACCGTTAAAAAACTTTTTTTGTAATTCCTGCAGTCTATTCCAACCGGGCCAAAAAGGATAGTTGTTTTTAGTTATGCCGGCATAAGTCCAACCGGCTGAAGGATCATTCCAAAAACCACCTTCGATATTTTTTGTCAATTCTCTGGAAATAAAAAAATTTGCCATAGGATTAGAATTTAACTCCTGTTTTCATTTTAAAAGAAGAAATGATTTGTGATTTATTATAAAAAATCTTTTTACCAATTCTAGTAAAAGGAATTTTATTATTATCCCGCCACGCTTGTAAGGTATTACTACTAATATTCAGGAATTTTTTCACTTGACTGCTTGTAAGCAGTTCTTCTAACTGCGAGGGATTTTGTTCTCTAAGAACTTTTCTTATAGTTTCTTCTATCTGATGTAGAAAATCAGGAGCTGGTACAAGTAATACGGAATTTTCATTCATACTTCAAAATTTAGATTCCAAAAATCTACATTTGAAGTCATTTCACACCATATTGCATCTTACTTTTGGGTGAGGTAAGGGCTTACTTTTTTTCTTTGATATTATCTTTATCATTTCGCAGCTGTAATACAACCTTTTCCAACAATTCAATACTTTCTGAATAAATGTCAACGGGGTATTTTCTTACACTCATTTGTTGGCTTGTAGATTCGGGCAAAAATCTTTCATTTGTTAGCCAAAAAACTGCATTTCCAACTTTGTCTAGAATTGTATCGGCAAATAACTCATTTTTAAAATTCTTCAAAATTAATTGCAGTATCGCCCTTCGGTTTTCATCTTCTTTGGTAATCAAAACATCACCTTTTATTTTTTTTGTGGCCTTATCTAATTTCAGTGCAAAGGGTTTAAAATAGCTTTGTCCACTTTCGGCTTCAAATATAGCTATATCAGATTTTAAGTATCTAGCCATTTCCGTTAGTTCACTTGACATGTTTACAAAATCATCGTAATCCCAATTATTATATGTGGTTGCAAAAAAAGAAAAATGGCTACATAAATATTCCATTTTCGCTTTAATAAATTCAACATATTCTAGTCTCTCATATAAGTAATCTATCCTATCCCTTGGGTTTTCGAATTTCTTTTTAATGGAATTATTTTCGAACAAATCGTATAGAGGTTCGAATTCTTCACTGATAAAAAAATCTATAGCTTCGTGATTCATTTCGAATGTCATTTCGTTTTTTCTTTTAAAGGATTCAGATATTTGTTACTTATTTTCATCATTTCTTTTTTATTGAAATCGTCATCATTTTGAATGTACTTTTTTAAAGTTTGGAAGCTGCTATGGCCAACAACACGCCTTACAACTTCCTGCGGTACTCCTAATTGGATACAATTTGTAATAAAGCTATGCCTGGCAACATGCCAACTAATCATTTCCCAAGCTTGATATGTTTTTTCAACCGATGTTTTATTTTTTTTCTGTATGTAATTGAAGCTTCGATTTAGCTTTGCTGTTTTCGCTAATTCCTTTAAATACTCATTACCTTTTTGATTTGTAATTTGCGGCAATGGATTATTCTTCAACCAATATTTATTAAATAATTCTTGTAATTCAGGAATGACAGGAATTTTTACAAACTCGTTAGTTTTCACTGCAATTTTTGTTATCATTCCATCTTCAACATGAATAGGTTTCAATGTCACCAGGTCGCTAAATCTCAATCCGCAGTAACAAGCCATTAAAAACAAGTCTCTTACTTTGTCTAACCTGGTATCTAGTTCGACTTTTGATAACGTTTGAATTTCGTCAAGTTTTAAGAAAAAATGCGCTTTCCCATCTTCATTAGTAATCTTCCACTTTCTAAAGAATATAAATTCGTTGTAGCCTTTATCATTTGCCCAATTAAGGAACGTTTTTAAGTTTTTGATATAAAACCCAAACGAATTGTCATACATGCTTAAATAGTCTCTAAATCGTTTGTAGAAGTCATCATTAAAATCTTTAAAAGAAAGGGGAGGAGTTGATTGTAATTCGTAAGAAATTAAATAATTCAATGTTGTGTTGTAACCCTTAATAGTTCTTGCTGCCCGGTCTGATCCATGTTGATCAATAAATTTTTGAAATAATGACAGCGGTTTAAAATCTTTTACCTCAATCGAATTTGTCCATGGAAGTTGAATAACAATAGTTTCCTTATTAACCGGCTTCCCAGCTAATTCAAGATTTAAAATAATTCGCTCGATGTCATTTTGCTGTTTTTTGAAAAGGGCGTTGAAAACGTCGTAATTGGCTTTTGTCCTTTTTACAATTTGTTTTTTTTCTTTATCAGGTTTTGACTGGGTATCCTGATCCGGATTTTTATTGATCCCACTGTCCCAATGTTTTGGCTCAATGGCCTGGCCTGTACTGATTCGAAATCTTGATCCTTTGTAATGAATGGAATGATATACCGTAACCGGCCGGATTCCGGTTGATTTATCCAAATTAAGGTTCAATTTCGCTCCCATTTCGTGCAGTTGTATTCCTATCTACTTACAAAGTAACTGACAGTTTGTTGTTTGTATCAAAAGTATTGAACTTTATTCAAATGACATAAAAACTATATCAGCAAAGGATTTGAGAGGCTATTTGGATTGACTAGAATTCATTATAAACCATTAGTATTATTCCTTTCGTGGGCACAGACCGGAGTTTTAAACTCCGGTTTTTTTATTTATTATACTTCTGATTACTCAAGTACTGATTTTTCTAATTCAAAGTAATAGTTGATTTTTTTATCTGGATTATTTGAAAACTGAAAAAATAATTTACATAATATTATAAGCACAATTATTTTTTGTATGTTGTGAATGTTTTCGCAACCCTCCTAAAATAAACTCAACAGATTCTCCCACTGTTAGATTATTCTTAATTTATTTATGTTTCACTTTTATGTTAGCATATTTAAATTCATGTATTTTTTCATACAAAAGAATTTTATTAAACAGGATTTTAATTACCAGTAATATTATTAAACCAAAACTTCAACTTTTACATCATGAAAAGAACACAATGCTGCAACGCAACAGCAATTTTTAAATTTTGCTCCACCAGGTTTTTAGTGCTTTTCCTTATTTTCTTTATTGCCTGTAACCCTGCAAAAGCACTAATAACGAACTATACTTTTGAGTCTACTTCAGGCAGCTATGTGCCATTAGCCGGCGGAACAACGTATCTCACAGGTTCTGCCTGGGATGATGGCGTATCTTCATTGATTCAAATGCCATTTGCATTTAATTATAACAATCTATCTTATACAACCCTATCTATAAATGCGAATGGATTTATTACGATGGGGGCTACTTCTTCCAGTACTACCTATTGCGGGCTACAACAAAGTACTGCAAATTCAATTGCAGGTTATGGTGCTGATCTAAGGGCCGCAAGCGCAGGATCTTCTATCCAATACGGAGTTATGGGGGTGGCACCGAACCGCCAGTTTGTTATTCAATGGACGGACTGCCGCCAATTTTTCTCTGCAACAACCAATCACTGGTCATTCCAGATCATACTGAACGAGACCAGCAACGAAGTGCAAGTTGTAATGGGCACTATAACCAGTACAACAACATTGGGGGCAAATAATTGTGCGGATGTCGCAGGAGAATCTGGTGATGTGGGTTTATTGGGTAATTCAACCCAGGATTTTAATTTGAGAAGTGTTACCAATGGTACAGATACATGGGCAACTTCAGGAACTGGGATAGCTATAAATGCTGTTTGTAATTTATCATCAACAAATTTTCCGGCTTCAGGGTTAACTTATACCTGGACTCCTGGGCCCGCTTTACCCATGGTTTACGTTTCATCTACTACTTCATTTGTAAATAACACAGGGAGGATTCCAAGGAATACATCAAACAACGCTGTTATTAAAGTGCAGGTTGTTACCACAGGAAGTAGCTCAGCATTAAATGTTACTAACCTCAATCTTTCTACAACAGGTTCTACAAACCCCCTGGCGGATATTACCAATATAAAAGTGTTTTTTACTGGTGCCAGCAATACTTTTTCTACTGCTTCACAATTTGGAACTAACATTACGGGTGCTAACGGATCTTATTCTGTTTCAGGATCAGCAATTCTGAGTGAGGGAATCAATTATTTTTGGGTGACCTATAGTATCAGTGCAACGGCAACTTTTGGTAATATTTTATCAGGATGTTGTTCACAGGTAACAGGTTCAGGCAGTATGGGCATCCAAACACCTGCGGTTACATGCCCGGCAGGATCACAAACAATTATTGATGAGGGGGTTTGGACACCAGTAGCGGCTACCGCACCTCATGATAATCATGGAGTAATGTTGCTACTTTCTGATGGTTCAGTCATATGTCATTCAAATGCTGGTGGCGCTGATGGAAACGGAACATTGTGGGATAAGCTTACCCCGGATATTCACGGAAGTTATATAAATGGTACATGGTCAACCACTGCACCTATGAATGATACGAGGCTATTCTTTTCATCCCAGGTATTAAAAGATGGACGTGTTTATGTAGGGGGAGGTGAGTATGGTACAGGCGGTGCAAAGGCGGAAATTTACGACCCGCTAACAAATGTATGGACTGCAGCACCAGCTCCTGGTGTTACTCTCAGTGATGCGAATTCTGAAATCCTGGAAGACGGTAGAATATTACAGGCCGTAGTTGATGGCGGGGTGAGCCCTTTTTTAAGAACGACCAAAATTTATAATCCTTCAAATAATACGTATGTAACCGGACCAACCACCAATGGAATACATAATGAATCTGTATGGGTAAAGCTACCCGATAACAGCATCTTGTTCATAGACAGGCTAAGTACAAATTCGGAAAGATATATACCTGCAACGAATACATGGATTACGGATGCAACTGTCCCAATAAATCTATATGATCCTTTTGGTGATGAAACAGGTGCCGGAATATTATTACCTGATGGGAGAGCTTTTTTCATAGGTTCCCAGGGAACTACAGCATTTTATACGCCTTCCGGCAATGCTGCTCCAGGTAGCTGGAGTGTAGGTCCGGTATTGCCAAATTCAACGGGAGCACCCGATGCGCCAATGGCGATGATGGCCAATGGAAAAGTACTTTGTGCAGTTTCACCGGGCCCAACATCAACAGGAACACAATTTATACCTCCAACTTATTTTTATGAATTTGATTATTTAACAAATTCATTTACCCTTATTCATGCACCTGGTGAAGTAGCTTCATTGAATATCGCCTGTTATCAAACAACTTTTCTTGACTTGCCCGACGGTAGTGTGTTATATGCACAAAATCAGAGCAACAGCTCATCACAATATTATATTTATACGCCAACAGGCTCACCTATTGCTGCAGGAAAACCAACAATCAGTAGTATCACTCAAACTTCTTGTACTTCGTTTCAAATTGACGGAACACAGTTTAATGGAATTTCCCAGGGAGCTTCTTATGGTGATGACTGGCAGATGTCTACCAATTATCCGGTAATCCGGTTAACCAATGGTTCCAACGTTTATTATTGCAGAACTTTTAATTGGAATTCAACTGGCGTTAAAAGAGGAAATCAACCAGATAATGCACAGTTTACGCTTCCGGCGGGTTTGCCTATAGCAACTTACCAGTTGGTTGTAACTGCAAATGGAATTGCTTCAGATCCTGTTTCATTTACTCCTACCCCTTATTTAACAAGCACACTAACAGCACCCGCTACATGTAGTAATATAGCATTCAGTTATGTACCGGTTATTGCACCTGCAGGTTCAACCTACAGTTGGACGAGGGCTGCAATTACAGGCATAAGTAATGCTGCTGTAGTAATTCCACAAACTTCAAATCCTAATGAAGTATTAATCAATACTACATCCAGCCCTGTGACCGTGCTGTACGATTTCACGATTACATCAAATGGTTGTAGCAACACACAGCAGGTAACCGTTATAGTGAATCCAACTCCGGTACCTGTTATTTCAGGTAACGCAGCTATTTGTATAGGCAATCCCATTACTTTGGATGCAGGTGCTGGATATACGGCATATAGCTGGTCAAATGGCGCTATCAGCCAGGCAGTGAATATTTCTACTGCAGGTTTGATAAGTGTTACAGTAACTGATGGAAATGGTTGCATTGGTTCAGATGCCGTAACTACAAGTATTGCTTCATACACCATAACTGGTACTGCCGGATTAAATGGAAGTATTTCAGAAAATGGATCTACGGAAGTAATATGCGGAACAAACCAGGTTTATACGATCAATGCAAGCCCATGTTATCAAATTGCAGATGTATTGGTAGATGGCGTTTCACAAGGTGCTGTTTCAACATATACATTTACTAACGTACATGTTGCTCACACAATCAGTGCAAGCTTCTCACAAATTACTTATAACATAACATCGGGAGCAGGAGCAAATGGAATTATTTCTCCCAATGGGATTACAAATGTCAATTGCAATGGAAGTCAAACCTATATTATTACTCCTGACGGTGGTTCTGTTATACAGGATGTAATAGTAGACAATGTTTCACAAGGTGCAATTTTCCAATATACATTTTCTAATGTATCGGCTAGCCATACGATCAATGTGACATTCTCGCAATCTACTTATTCAATTACTTCAAGTTCAGGTTCTAACGGAAGTATTTCGCCATCGGGTACAATACTTGTTAATTCCGGCAGCAACGAGATTTATAATATATCCGCAAATTCATGTTATCATATTGCAGATGTTATTGTAGATGGCATTTCCCAGGGAGCAATTTCAACATATACATTTGCTAATGTAACTTCTGTACATTCCATCAGTGCAACGTTTGCTTTGAATGCTGCATTTCCGGTTCCCGGACCATTTGCTGGTCCGTCAAATGTTTGTCCTTATGTGGGAAACAGCACACCCGTTACATATTCTATCCCTGTAATTCCTGGCGCAACTTCCTACAATTGGGTATTGCCTGCTAATACCAATTTAATTTCCGGGGCTGGCACAAATACGATTACCGTAACTTTTGCGGTTGGATTTACTCAGCAAGCAAACAAGCAGATACGGGTAACCGCATTGTCGTCATGTGGCAATAGTCCCCTGGCTATATTATACCTGAATTCGCAATTGCCGGGAACGCCTTCTCCATTTTCAGGAAATACGAGTGTTTGTGGATTTCTGGGTTCCGGATCAATTACATATTCCATTCCGCCTGTTTTGGGAGCAACATCTTATGTATGGACTACCCAATCGGGAACGACCAATATTACTTTCCCCAATGGAACGGGAGAAAATGGTTATACTGTAAATGTGGCATTCACAAATGCATATACTACAAATGCAATTACCGTTCAGGCAGTAAATGCATGTGGAATAAGTGGTGCAAGAAGCATAACGGTAACCCGTACAAGCCCTTTCACTCCGGGACCAATAGCAGGGCCAACAAATATTTGTGCTAATATAGCACCCAATGGTAATATCGCCAGTTATTCAGTTTCGCCAAAGGATGGAGTTACTTATGAATGGACTGTTCCAGCAGGTTCTATTGGACTAACCGGGCAGGGTTCGAACACGATATCTTTTATGTATCCAATAGGTTATTCCAGCGGGATATTTTCTGTTGTAGCTTCAAATGATTGTGGTTCAAGTGCAACCCGAAACCTTGCTGTATCTAAATTAAATGCTGCAACTCCAGGTGTAATTGATGTTATTGAAACTGCATTTTGCCCGGACAGAGTTTATACTTACACGTTGTCAACCTTACCTGCTAATGCAACCTCTGTACAATGGACAATTCCAGCAATACCGGGCGTTTTATTAGTAAGTGGTCAAGGCTCTACAAGCATTACTGTCTCATATCCTCCAACTGCAGTACAGGGAAATGTTACGGCACAGTCAATCAATAATTGCTCTGCAAGTACAATTCGTTCAACAGCAGTTAGATTGCCTGCATGTGCTCCCACTTTAATTGTAAAAAGCGATAACTATAACTTTAACCAATTTAGCAAAACTTATGAAGAAAAGGAAATTTCTGAAATGCTGGATGTAAAAATTTATCCTAATCCATCTGTGAGTAGCTTTAATATAAAAGTAATGACTCCTGCTAAAGAAGTGATAAATGTTCGGGTCTTTGATGAACAGGGACGTTTTATCAAGGCTTTCGCAGCCTTACCTTTTCAAATATATAGTTTTGGAGAAACTTTTAAAGCGGGAGTTTATCTAATAGAATTTAAACAGGGTGAAAGGATTGAAAGAAAAAAGTTGATAAAATTAACTGAATAAAGTACCAGGTAAAATCTGATTGTATTGCTGGCAAGCAATTATATATCATCATTTAATTTAAGAGCGGCTGTAATTAGCCGCTCTTATTTATAAGGTAAAAGGTAAAAAAAATTTCTATTTATCATCTTGCCTAAAATCGGGAGTTTATTTGGTTAAAAATTACTTGCTGCTTTGCCAGTCTTTGACTGGTTTAGGACTTAATATTTTTCTTTCTGAACTAAATTTTCATTAGTGGTAAAATGGCCTCATGTATTTTCCAATAGATACCTTAGTGCCAAACGTAATAGTATGTCAGTTAAATAAAAACAGAGATGATCAATTACCGCATTTTCTTACTTTTAGTGTTGTTGAATGCCTGCCCGACAAGTCATTCAGGCGGGGATAGATGCATTAACGAGAAATGAGTATAAGATATCATTGTTGAAAGCTTAAAGCATTGCTTAGAAAATAAAGGACTGCTATTGAATGCATGGATAATAATGAGTAATCATGTACATTTAATTGGGAGTACAAAAATTGGTTTTACAATAAGTGATATTTTGCATGATCTGAAAAAGTTTACCAGCAAGCAAATATTTAAGGCAATCAAAGAAAATCCGAAAGAGAGCAGAAAGGAGTGCCTGTCCGGCTGACACCATTCAGACTGGGATGACCTATATGTTTGAAAGAGCGGCTAAGCGAAACAGTAATAACAAGGATTTTCAATTTTGGCAGCAAGACAATCATCCGGTTGAGTTATGCAATCCTGGAATGCTGAAACAAAAGTTAGATTATTTGCATGAGAACCCTGTAAGAGGAGGTATTGTATTTGAACCGCAGCAGTTCGTTTACAGTAGCGCTGGGGATTACTACACAAATCAAAAAGGGCGTATATTGATTGAGCATTTGCAGTGCTAAGACTGGTCGAAGACATGCAATCTTAAATAGACACAAGTGATCCTGCGGAACACTTGCGCCAGAGGGTTGAAACTCTTACTTTATGGAGTTTCGACCATTTTTATTTATTTATACTTACAATTTTGCTGACAGTTTCTTTGTTAACGCTGAAATATCACTTGCAATAAATTACAACAACGGGAATAAACTTTAATGCTATGCATTTACAGGCACCTAATAATGGGTGAAGTAAACAATAGGGGCAATTACGAATTACCAGCTCTTGCAAAAATAAAGTAAATAACCTTTGCGAACAGTGTATAACGGTTATGCCTAATCCAAGTCAACATTATTTTTAATCAGGCATGGCACAAAGAAGAAGATCATACCGCTGCTGAAATCATAATGCACCTGTTTTTAATAAGGAAAAGAGCTTTAACGGGCATGTTGAGGCTCTTTTCGGCGCTATGCATTTTTAAGCTATTGCAACTAGTCATTTTATTTAAGTAAATCAGATTATTTTGTAATAATTGTTAAACAAAATGCTTATTTTCAATTTACGTCTGCTATTAACACCCTTCCTTATTTCTTCAAACATTCAACCAAGACTAATGAAAAAGATTACGTTTATCATTACGCTTTTTTTAGCGTTTGTATTTACCAATTCAGCCTTATCACAAACGAGACGCTATGTAAGAGCGGCTTCTGTCGGAACAGGTGACGGATCTTCATGGGGCAATGCCAGTTCTAACCTGCAGGCAATGATCGATGCTTCTGCACCATATGATGAGGTATGGGTAGGTAAAGGCACATATCATCCTACCGCACACGTTGGTTACAACGCTGCACATGTTGCTTATACAGATGACAGGCATAAAAGTTTTTATAACACGACAGGTGCTCTGTTATATGGTGGTTTTAATGGCAATGAATCTTCATTGGGACTTAGGAATTTTGGCGCATATAAAACCATTCTTTCCGGTGACCTGCTGGGAAATGATGTTGGTTTTACCAACAATGCGGAGAATGTTTATCATGTGGTAGTTTTTGCAACATCTGCGTTAACAACGTTAGACGGATTTGTAATAACAGGTGGTAATACAACTGGGATGCCGCCGACTTACTTTAATGATGCTCCAACATACAGCCAAATACAAAGCGACGGAGCAGGCTATTTAGGATATCAAAATGCTAACCTTACCAGCGACGTTTTTACAAATAATTATTCCACTGGAAATGGTGGCGCTATTCACCTTTCTACCGGTGGTTTACATGTGGATATTGTTAATAGCCTTTTTGTAAATAATCGGGCAGCACAGGGATCTGCTATATATATTGATGGACAAGAACCTTTAAATGCCAGGGTAAGGGTTACTAATTGTACCATGGCTAATAATATTTCTACCGGCGCAACTATTTTTGATATTGGTACAGTCCTCTGCGAAATCTGGAATTCAATTGTGTGGAATAATACCGATGGTGCTCAAACAAATTTTGATGTTTACGAGAGTATTGTACAAAACATAATCACTACCGGTGGCGCACATGCGATGGGCGGGGCTTCACAAGCCGATCCATTATTTATCAATGCTGCTGACCCTGATGGCGCAGATAATATATTTGGAACATCAGATGATGGTTTTATTCCTCAATGCGGGCCTGCGATCAATACAGGTAATAATAATTTTTTACCATGGACTTTGCCTTCAAGAGATATCAAGGGAGGATCGCGTATTCAAAGTAGCAATCCAGATCTGGGGGCTTATGAAACACCGCTTTACGGGCCGGTTACCGGTATTTCAGTCTCTATGGGTTTTGCTCATAATCCATTTTATTATATTGATGATGATAATCCTAACAACGATTTACCCAGTGATGGACTTTGCGAAGGAGGTATAGTGAATTTTTATGCTTCAAACGGTAATAGCGGCGGTGTTTATCAATGGAAAAGAAATGGCATTAATGTAGGAACAAATAGTCCTTCATACAGGCCCTCAGATTGTCACCAGGGCGACCTGGTCTATTGTCTTTTTACAGCTCCGGCAAGTTGTGGAGGAGCATCAAATGTGCAAAGTAATACAGTAAGCGTGGATAGTGTATCCGTTGGATTGCCTGTTATTCCATCTGTAATTACCGGTCCAGTAAATGTATGCCCTTATATAAACGGGCCGGCAGTCACGTATAAGATAAATAAAGCGCCAGGTGCAAAAATTTATGTCTGGCCACAAAATAGTACAGGAATGACCATCACGCATCCGAATGGGCTTGGTGTGAACGATACAATCATCTCGGTAATATTTACGACGGGTTTTGTACCTGGATCACTAACGGTTGGGGGTGGTAACTGGTGTGGGCTGGGCAGGATGAAAAATCTTACGCTCAATACAAATCTGGCTTCACAGGCAGGAACCATTACCGGACCGGTTGATCTATGCCCGTTTATGCAGTCTGTAACAAATCCATCGGGAATACCTGCTACTTATACGATCAGGAAAGTTGTTGATGCTTCTTCATATGTATGGACGGTTCCGGCAGATGCAATCATAACTTCACATCCCGGCGGGGCCGGCTTTAATGATACAATAATAGCGGTAGTGTATAATAGCAATTTTGTTTCCGGATCAGTAACAGCTCAGGCTGTTAATGTATGTGGTGCAAAATCTGCACGTGCAGTGAGCGTTTCAAGAAAAGTATCGGGAACACCAGGGAGCATTGTTGGGCCAACTACTGTTTGTGATTACAAACAATCTTCATCTAACCCTACAGGTACCCCGGTTGATTATCACATAAAAAAAGTGACTTACGCTACTTCTTATACCTGGACAATTCCCGCAGGAGCAAGTGCTGTTCATCCCCAGCCTTCGGGGGTAAATGATACCATCATAACGGTCACCTATAGCAGCGGTTTTACAGGGGGTGCCATCACTGTTAAGTCAAATACAAATTGTAATACCAGTGTGGTAAGGTCATTATCTATTTCATATTTATTGCCCTCAACACCTGGCACAATAACAGCTACCATAGCAACTGCATGTCCGCAAAGGCAAATCACTTATTCGCTGGTGGCACTTCCTACCCGTGCAACGTCCGTATTATGGACAGCACCGGCAAGTGGAACGATCATTAGCGGGCAAGGAACACTCAGCCTGGTAGTTCAATATTCCGGACCAACATCAGTAACTGATACCATCAGGGTTGTGGGTGTGAATGGTTGTGGTACCAGCACTCAAAGAAAACTGAAAGTAGCAGCCCTAACAGGCGCCTGTCGTTTTACAGGCAAATACAATGAACAAAACGTTCCTGCCGCGGTAACAATTACAAAACCAGTTATAACAAACAATGCAACTGGGTTTGATGTAACAGTGATGCCTAACCCAAGCCAGCAGCATTTTACGTTACAGTTAGCAGGTGCCGATATTAATATTCCGGCAATGATACAGGTAACTGATGCAGCGGGCAGGACTATTGAAATAAAAAACCACATTCAGGGCACAATTATAATTGGTGAAACATATAAGCGAGGTATCTACTTCGCAACAATTACACAGGGAGAAAAGAGGAAGGTTGTAAGGTTGGTAAAATTGTAATATTATTAATTTCTATAAAAGCCTCAACGCAATTGTTGGGGCTTTTTTATTGTCCATTGAAGCCTCATCCAATATATAAATAGTCTTTGAATTAGTTGCCTGCTCTTTTTTTGATACCTACAACAATTTCTTCCGCCGCCAGGTTGCCTGATTTTTTTTCGAGAAGAAAGAGCAACCATGTAGGTTGCCTTTTTTTTGATGCGATTTTTTATGCAACCTGTCAAAAGAATCCGGTTTCGTGCTGCCAGGCTGGTTATAGATCCGAACCGAATTGCTTTTACCAAGTAATTACTAATAACCGTTGCGTTTTCTATATAAATCTCGATCTTTTATAGAATCCTGGACCTGGTTACAGCGTAAGGCGGCAGTAACTTATTATCAGTTTTCTTAAAAAAAGTTACGGTTTATGCCATTTATCCTTCCATAAATCCGCTCATCTAATTCCAATTTCTGTTACTAATAAAGGCCGATAGATCATTTAGTTATTGATTATCAAGTACTTAAGTAAATTATATAGTATTAACTACTGCCAATTACCATAAATAAACAAGTACTTTGTTTAACATAGTACTAAAATTCACCTTATCTTTGTTTTATCAAAGTAGGAAAGGGGTAAAAACTCCAAACATCAAAAAAAATAAAAAACTTATAAAAATAAAAATCATGAAAAAGCAATCACAAACCTTATTTAATCAAATAAGTAAAACATCAACAGACAGCTTAAATGCAATGGGTGAAACAACAGTAAAAGGCCTGAACAATGGCCATGTTAAAATGTTCAGTTCTGCCGATCTATGGAACATCCAACGCCAAAGAAGATCCATCGTGATCAGGTAATTAATTAAAACAGCAATCATTTAAAACAACTTATAAATAGTTCGATCATGAAAATGCAATCACAAAACTTATTTACTCAAATAAGTAAAACAACATCAGGAAACGTAACAACACAAGTAGCAGAAACATTTGCAAAAGGATTCAACAACAACCAGGCAAAAACATTCCGCACCGTTGATTTGTGGAATATTCATCGCCAGAGAAGAACAACAGTAATAAGATAAGTAATCAGCAACAAACCGCCGACAGGGCCGATAGCCGCTGTCGGGGTTATCGAAACCCTGTCGGCGGTTGCAAACCCCGACAGCGGTTAAGAAAGAAATCGCCTACAGCATTTAAGAAATAATGTTACTAAACCACTAAAAAATGAACCATGAAAATCCAAAACAAAATGTTTTTCAAAAGAATAATCAAACCCGTAGTTGTGAATTTTTCAAATATCATTACAAGTTCGCTTGGAAAGTTTCTTGACAAAGTAGGAGGGTTTCTTAACTATTGATCACGTTGATATTTTAAGGTACGTTTGTTAATGAGCAGTCCCACAAGTTCTCAACCTGGCTATAAAAATTCATAGGGAAAAGATGTTGCAGGTTTATCAACTTGGGTAAATTTGAATATAGCAAAAGCATGTATCTGATACCAGATCGTTTTTATCAACTCCACTTAATCGCCAGCCCAAATACAGTTTATACGATTGATTTTAAAAGCGTTTATGCCCAAACGCTTTAAATGAGCTGTTACACTTTGTAGTTCCAATAAAAATCGGTTACTTTATTTCTTACCAGCACGACGATCATAAATATGTCGAAAAAGAAAAAATTAACTGCTAAAGCCGAAATAGAAGTAAAGCCAGCTGAAATGCTGAAGGAGATCCCTCAACTGTTTCCGCCATGGAGTTTTAAATTGATGGCCATTATTGTTTTTGTATTTGCAGTTGGTTTGTATGCCAATACAATCACTCATGAATATGCATTGGATGACGGCATCGTTATCACTGAGAATGATTTTACTAAAAAAGGATTCTCAGGCATTGCAGATATTTTATCGCATGAATCGTTTGCAAATGTGGCTACTTCAAAAGATGAACTTTCGGGTGGCCGTTACCGTCCGCTCTCTGTAGTTACTTTCGCAATGGAATATGGGATTTTTGGGGCAAGGCCCTCTGTGAGTCATTTAGGAAATGTTTTGCTCTATGGTTTATTATGCGTGTTGCTTTTTTATTTTTTAAAACAGGCCGTATTTAAAAATAATACAGCAGCCGCATTCATCGCTACATTGATATTTGCTGCACACCCGCTTCATACCGATGTTGTTTCAAACATCAAAGGTCGTGATGAATTATTATCACTCCTGTTGCTGCTAGTGTGTTTGATATTTTACCAGTCATATACTGAAAGAAAGAAATTTAGTTTACTTTTTGTTTCGTTGGCCGCTTACTTTTTTTCATTGTTGGCGAAAGAGAATGGGATCACTTTTATTGCAGTGATTCCGCTTATTCTTTATTTCTTCAACAATAAAAAATTAAAGGAATCTATCTCAGCAGCTTTTCCTTTTATTTTTGTTTTTGCATTCTATTTATTGATAAGGTTGAAAATTACGGGCCTTCCTTCAGGTGTTACAAAAGAAGTAATGAATGCACCCTTCGTTCTTGCTACCGGCGACCAGGCATTCGCAACTAAAATTATGATCCTTGGAAAATATCTTGTAATGCTTGTCTTTCCTCAAACACTTTCTTATGATTATTCTTACAATCAAATTCCTTATGTTCATTTAACAGACTGGAAATGTCTTTTATCAATACTCTTTAACGGAGGACTTGCTTTTTTTGCAATAATACTTTTCAAAAGAAGGCATATGATCTCTTTTGCTATCCTGTTTTATTTCATCACCATTTCGATTGTTTCAAATTTCGTGTTTGATGTGGGCTCGCCATTTAATGAACGGTTTCTTTTTCAACCTTCTATTGGTTTCGCCATTGCAATAGCATTTTTAATAAATTTTATTGGAACTATAAAACAAGAAAATGTTGTTTTTAAAAGCATCGCTCTTGTATTCTTTTTATCAGTCATCATTGCTGGCGGAATAAGAACAATTTTGCGAAATCCTGATTGGAAAAATAATGAGACATTATTTTCTGCAGATGCAGTTCATTCGCCCAACAGTGCAAAAACACAGACTTACCAGGGAGTGGCTTTATTAAACAAAGGGAGTGCAGAAAAGGATTCGATCCAAAAGAATAAATATTTTGACAGGGCTATTCCTTATTTTAAAAAAGCCTTGAAGATATATCCAGCCTTCGCAGATCCTAATATTGATCTCGGTAATATTTATGCCCAACAGGGAAAACTGGATAGTGCAAAAGAAAGCCTGCTGGAAGCGAAAGCGATCTACTCAGATATTCCTGCTTTAAATACTAATTTACTTTATCTCTCACAACAGTATGATAAGAAAGCGACTGAATATTTTGCACAGAACAATGTTTCCGAAGCCATTAAATATGTCAATGCATCATTGGAATGTAATCCCAATAATGTGAGTGGCCTGTACAATCTTGGTGGTTATTACCTGAATTTACACGACGTTGAAAAAGCGAAGGAGGCATGGACGAGGGCACTTCAGTTAGACCCTGGAAATGCCAATGTAAAATATTGGCTGAATAGAATTTCTCTGCCTCAACAAAATGGGCCAATTGCACCAAATAAATAATGCTGCTATTTTCAAACAATATCAATCGTTTAGTGATTGGTAAAGTTTGTATAATTGAATCTTTTTATTTAGAAGGTTTAGGAGTTTAGAAGATCATTATAAAACTGTCGACTATAAAAAATAATTATCTGCTTGTTGGTTATTTTCTAAACTTATAAACTTCTAAACCATGAAGTTTGCGCTAGAAAGTGCTTACTAATTACTAAAAGCTTAATATCTTTAAATGCATGTTCCAGAATAAAAAGATCGTAGTTGTTCTTCCGGCTTATAATGCAGCACTTACACTTGAACGTACGTATGCAGAAATTCCGCATGATATCGTAGATGAAGTTGTACTAGTAGATGATGCCAGCAGTGACCAGACATTGGAGATAGCCAGTCGGCTTGGTATCAAACATCTTATTCGCCACGAAAAAAATAAAGGCTATGGCGGCAATCAAAAAACATGTTACAACAAAGCCATTGAGTTGGGCGCTGATATTGTTATCATGCTACATCCCGATTACCAGTACACGCCCAAACTGATTCCTGCTATGGCCACGTTGATCAGTAGCGGCTTATATCCCGTGGTACTCGGCTCCCGCATTCTTGGTAAGGGAGCATTAAGAGGTGGAATGCCTTTTCATAAATTTATTTCAAACAGGATACTCACCTTCATTGAAAATATTCTGTTGAACGAAAAGCTTTCTGAATATCATACAGGCTACCGGGCTTATTCAAGAGAAGTACTTGAAACGATCAACTATCCCGCTAACTCTGATAATTTTGTTTTTGATAACCAGGTGCTTTCGCAAATTGTTTACCACCGGTTTCCCATAGCCGAAATTACCTGCCCCACAAAATATTTTGAAGAAGCTTCTTCAATAAATTTATCCAACAGTATTACTTATGGAATGGGCGTATTGAAAGTGAGTATACTTCACCGGATGCAGCGGTGGGGGATGGTGAATTTGGAAGTGTATAAGAAAAGGTTGTGAGTTATGAGTTATGAGTTGTGAGTTGTGAGTTGTGAGTTGTGAGTTGTGAGTTGTGAGTTGTGAGTTGTGTTTAAAATAACAGGAAAGTTAGGTTATTTCCTCATGTTTTTTTTGAAGGGCTTTATTAGTTTTGGGTAACAAAATTTATAAAGATGGGTGACTCTAATAGTGTTATAGAAAAGAAATCATACTTTTTTGCTTTGCAGATAATTAAGTTATACAAATATCTTAGCACTGAGAAAAAAGATTATACATTATCAAAACAAATCTTACGGGCAGGTACATCTATTGGCGCTAACATTGTAGAGGCATTATCTGCTGAATCGAAACGTGATTTTGTACATAAATTAGGAATAGCTCAAAAAGAGATTAAAGAGACATCTTACTGGTTGAATTTATTATTGGATAGTGAATATATTTCAAAAGAAAGGTTCACTGAATTAATAAAACTTTGTGATGAACTGTATAGAATTTTAACGGCTATCATACTTACAACAAAACAGCGATACCTTAAATGAGTTGTGAGTTGTGAGTTTGTCCTTTCAGCATAAAAAAATCTTCCATGCTATGATCATTATAGCTCTATCAATTATAAAAAATACCGCAGCCTATCTTGGTTGAAAAAATCTTCTCTTGTAATAAACATACTCTCAACTCACCATTCACCACTCAATTAAGTCCTAATCAATTATCAAAAAAACACCACAGCCTTTCCAATTTGAAAAAATCTTTTCTTGTAATAAACACACTCACAATTCACCACTCACAATTCACCACTCAATTCAATTCCTTGTCCACAAAATACATATCAATCTCCCCAATATTTTTCGCAAATATTTTACCACGATGGGTGCAGGCGTATTGGTGTTTTATCAATTCATAAGTAGCTTCTGAAATATTTACACGGCCTGCTTCGCCATTGCTTTCCATACGGCTGGCAACATTTACAGTGCCTCCCCAGATATCATAAGCGTATTTCTTTTTGCCCACCACACCCGCTACAAGAGGCCCTGTATTTACGCCTATTCGTATATCCCATGGCGGTAGGTTCTCTGAAACTCTTTTTTCATTTCTATCTTTAATGAATTCCTGTATTTCCAGGCTTGCTTTTATAATATTGATAATATGAGAATCATCAATTCTTGGTATCCCGCCTGCACACATGTATGAATCACCGATGGTCTTTATTTTTTCAAGATTGTATTTTTCAATGATATCATCAAAAGCAACAAAACATTCATTCAGTTCGGTAACTACTTCCTGGGGAGAAAGTTCATCTGCCAGTTTTGAGAAGCTTTTTATATCGGTAAATAGAACCGAAGCTCTTTCATAATACCTTGCTGTAGCAACACCATGTTTTTGAAGTTCCTGTGCTACATCAGCAGGAAGAATATTTAATAAAAGTGTTTCAATTTCTGTTTTTTGTTCGTCAAGTATTTTATTTGTTTTTAGTTTGTTGCGGTAGTTCCTGTAAATAATAACAGCAATGATCATAGCTAGTGTAAGTCCCCCGATCAACGCATTTCTAGTAAGCTTTTGTCTTTTGATATTAACTTCCTGTAGTGCTTTGTCTTTCGTTAAAAGGTTGATCTCCCCCTGTTTTTTTTCAATATCAAATTCGAATTGAAGCTTGTCTAATTTTTTATCAGAGCCATTGCTATATAAGCTGTCTTTGATACTAGATAGTAATTGTTCATATCTATATGCATTCACAAAATCTTTCTGGTCCGCGTATGTTTTTGCAAGACCAACATAAACATCTTTAATTAAACTTTTGGCACCAATGTCAACACCAAGTGACTCTGCATCGGTGTAAAATTGAAGCGCATTCTTTTTATCTCCCTGTTGATAATAAGTATCTCCCAATTCTTTCAATGATTTTGTCATATCAAGTCTGGCATCAAGAGTTTTAGCACTATTGTATGCATCATGCAGGTACTGCAGTGCCAGCTCATACTCATTTTTTTTGGCGTATAATTTCCCGAGATTCATCAATGCATACGGATAACTATCTGATCCCTCGTATGCTTTGCGGGATTTGCGGAAATTAATAAGGGCTGAATCAAGGGCAGAGGCTGAATCAATAGATGACTTAGCTTTCAACATATACATTTCTCCAAGGTTGGCGGTACTTGTACCAATGAGATAATCATCTTTTATTTCTTCTGCAAGCGGCAGAGCCATCAGATAATATTTTACCGCTTTATCGATGTTCTCATTGGTTGGGATAATGACAGCCTTATTTGAATAAACAGAACCAATATTCAACAGGGCTGTAGCAGTTCTTAACTTATCACCAATTTCTTCCGATAGTTTGAGTGATCTCAGGTAATAATCAAGGGCCTTGTTGTCATCAGATATATCAAAATAAACAGAGCCTATATTACTGAGAATATTGCTTGACCCTTTTTTATCACCAAGGGAATCAAATACGGCGAGGGACTGATTGTAATTTTCTAAGGAAAGCGGGTAATTGCTCTGCATATAATTAGCGATACCAATGTTCTTAAATGCATATGCAAGCCCTGGTTTAAAATCTATCTTTTCGGAAAGGTTCCTGGCCTGTGTTGCATATTTGATTGATTCATTTGGAGCAGAACTAAAAAAACGCTTACTGATGCTTAATAATGTATTTACCTTAAAACTATCTTCTTTCCCGGATGCAACGAGTTTTTTCATACTGTCTAACTGAGCATCCTGCGACCAACAAAATAAAGGAATAAAATAAATGAAGAAAAGGTAAGTTATTTTGGCGGTCATTTTTCTGATTTATGCTATTGGCGACCAAATATACAAAGTTTCAAAGGTTGACAAGGTTGAAAAGTTGAAAGGGTTGAAAAAGTTAATAAAGGAATAACCTTCTAACTTTTTCAACCCTTTCAACTTTTCAACCTTTTGTTACTGCTTCAAAATCCTAAACTGTTTATAAGCATTGTCAACCTTTACTTTAATATAATAAACGCCCGAACTTAGTTTTGATAGATCGAGTTCAATACTATTGCCCGAAAGCGATGTAGCTCTTGAAACGGGCCATGTTCTTCCTGTCATATCAATAACTGCCACGCCCTTCGTAGATACCACGGCACCATTTACAGTTATCCTTACTTTATTTGTTACCGGGTTAGGGTAAACGTTAGTATTGCCGGAAAACAGGTCATTAGCTGATGATTGTGTTGCAGCCTTAATATCTTTTTTCCCGATGTCAGGTGTTGATGATACTCCTCGTGTATAAATATTAGTAGCACAAGATGGCGAAGATGGAGTGGCTGTTACATAAACCGTGGTCTTTGTATTTACACAATAAGTAGCAACTGTCCATTTTAGGCTCGTACCATTGAAGAATACATCGAAGGTGGTTTTGCCAGGCTGGAATACTACAGGGATTGTACCACTCCACATTCCGGCTGGGGTGAGATTATTATCTGTTCCAACAGCTACATAAACAGGGGTTGCATTACCGTTAGTCGCTTCAAAATGCGCTACATAAGAATACCCTGATGGATGATTGGTGAGCACATCTTTACATCTTAGAGCAAGCGTTATGTTTTTTGCACCCGTTCCTTTCGGATTGATGTATAATTTACCGGGCATATAGCTGATCGTATAATAATTCCTGGTTGGGCTTGACAAAACAAGATTAGAAGGAGTGATCGTATATACACCCGCAGCACCAGAACAGGAAGGGCTGATAGTATATGTAGGGCCGGATGTACATTTAGCCTGGTCATTGTTTACATAACCCGTGATGGTAGATGTATAGGTTGGTAATGAACTTCCTTTGAAAATTACTTTATCGTCAGCCGTTACAATTAAATTCCTCTTCCCAATCGTTAGTGTTCCATTTGTATTAACGATGTTGTAATTATTGGAAGAGCCTCCGGTTAGTGTGATTGGGTAAGTTCCAACGCCGGATGTAACGGTAGCCGTAGTCGCAGCAACTGGTTGCGTAATATTTGCAGGCCCGTCGCCATTTACAAACCCGGTATATGTAATCCGGAAAACAGGATTTGCATTTCCATAGATACAGCTTGTGTCAACAGCTCTTGCCGTTAATGCAGCTTTGCCAACATTAAGTGCACCACTGGTATAATCAATGGTATAGTTAGCAGGTTGAATTAATGAAGCCGCTGGTACAATAATAAAAGTTCCGGAAGGAATATTTGTATTCGGTATTGTTAAGTTGGAAGCATTTAACAATGAGTATGTAAGCGGCCCTGTAAATACATTACTTGCATCATCCTGGAATTTATATCCCGTAACAGTAGATGTGAATGCTGGAAGTGCAGCTCCATAGATCATGTTTGCATTGCCGGTAGTTACAGTAAGATGAGCAGCTGAGATGGTTAAATTTCCAAGATGATAACTCACATCAAAATTTTCTGAAACGAATGCGGCAGGAACAATCTTATGAAGTCCCGATGTCATTCCCGTAATCAAATTAATAGGAATGAAATCAACAAGCGTATCATTGGCAGGTGCATATACATCTGTTGAATCAATGATCACTACAAGATCCTGGTTGGTTTCATCATTTACAGTACTTGCATTTACAAACGGTGAATTCAATGCCAATGCTCTTGTGTTTACAACAGCCCCGCCATTTACTGCTGCTCTTACATTTACGGCTGCACGTGTGTTCACCGCGGCTCTTACATTTACCAATGTCGTTACTGCAGAATCCTGCTGGTAATTATAAATTGATTTTGGCGAAAGATCAACCACATAAGTTGTATCAAACACTACTGAATTTACAGCCGCTCTTACATTTACTGCCGCTCTCACATTCACTGCCGCTCTTACACTAACGAGGAAACTTAGATCAGTAAGATCAGAAGTTTGTAAAGTTCTTCCATCAACAACTGTTTGATCATCTACCAATGCAACTGCGTTGGATACTTTTTGTGTATGAGCTGTTTTTAAATTAGCAAAGAATGCAGCTTTATCTTCATCGGCAATATTTGCGTCATTATAATCATAATTGAATTGAAGATTAGTAATCTTATCACCATATTCTAAAGTTGTATCTCTTGATGTGATGGTTACTGGTAATTTATTTATTGTTAGTAATCCATTTACAAAAGTATAATCGTACAATTCTGGTAACCCGGCATCAAAAGGATCATTCATATCAAGCACACGCATGGCAGGTTTAATTGCATAGATACCTGTATTGCTGAAATTGGTTGCTGTAGTTGTAAAACTGATCGGGTCGAGGCCAAGTTGCAGTAATGAAAATCCGGAGTTTTCCAAAGGTACATTATCAACAGTAACGGTTGCGGTTAACGCAGGAATTTTTTCTCCATATTTTTTTACTTTGTTCTCAGCTGTAATTACAACGTGTTTTTTAACTGGTGTAAAGAAATATAAAGAATTTGAAAGTCCGCCATCTGTACCATTTACGGATACCGGAGCTGTATATACCTGTATAGCAGGATTACCGGTGAATGCAGGAATGGTTGCAGAAAGGGTAGTTGCATTAACAACAGTTGTTGGTAATGGATTGCCCCTGAAATTAATTACCGATTGTCCATCAAGATAATTTCCCTGTACAGTTAAAACTACGGGTGCAGGTCCAGGCGTTGTAGGAGGAACCAGTAACTGCAGATCATTGATCACAGGTGTTGGTGTTGCAAACGTACGCATCGCTGTATTTGCCTGGATAAAACCATAGCCTGTATTGAAATCAAAACCAGTAGCATCCATATCAAGTGCTGTAGTTTCCATCAATGTTCTTAATGCGGCAGGAGTAATGGTTTGGTTTGCAAATTTTCTTTTTCCTTCTATCAATAAAGCAGCAACAGCAGCAGCATGTGGAGCAGCAGCTGATGTACCAAAGAAATTTGGCAGTGGATCTCCATCAATATTTACACCGCCAAAATTTACAGTTGTGTTTACACCATTTGGTGCTGTGAATTCAGGTTTGTTCCTTACAACATTATTTACAGGTGTGCCTCCCCGTGAGGAAAAGGATGCAACTGTTGGCGGGTTAACACCATAAGCGGGTGTATTTGTATAAAGCACAGCACCAACAGCCATCGCACCTGCTGCATTTGCCTGGCCAACAATTGTTGAGTTACCGGAATTGTATTCACTGATAACAGTATTGCCGCGGAAGAAAATGTACTTAAATCTTACGTTGCTGGTACCGGCAGCTCTTACAATTAGAATATTTGTAGTTGTATTTTGTGTAACAGTAAAAGGAAGTATTTCCAATGGATCTCCACCAAGATTGTTCCTGTTGAAACCAAATAATGGTTGTCCATTGTTATCAGTTAAATAAATATCAAGGTCATTGGCCGTTCCATTTTGTGCTGGCCCGAGTGAATAAATATCGTCTTCCCATTGAAGTACGACGGTGTAGGTACCAGGCGTAAGCGTTATGTTTTGGAAAACGTCGGTGCCAGTTGTACTAAAATTATGTGCCTGCCCAACAATACCATTCGGAGCAGTTACCGGGCGGAAAACACTTTCATAAGATTGATTTCCAAAATTTCCTGCTGCAGAAAAATAACTTACGCCTTTGCTTGTTACAGAATCAACTGCTTTTGCAACAACGCCATCCTGGAAAAAAGGTTCAGTTATAAATGTAACATCATCTACAATTACATTACATGAATCCTGTTGCAATTGTAAAATGCCTTGGGCAAAATCACCTGCACTTACAAATCCTGTACGGAAAGCGAGTTTTGCTTTTGGGGCAATATCATGTACGATCTGCAACATCGCCCTTCCTTCATCCGTACGTTTACCAAAAGGATAATCTTTAATAACATGAACAGGATTTTCATTGTCAGGATTTCCAGGGCCAGGAAGATCACCATTCAAAACATCTGTACCTGCAGGATCTCCGGGTATTGTATTGTAGCTATCTGATAATACACCCACTTTTACACTATCACCCGAAAGGCCATAACCATTGCGAACAAAATCTGCTCTCACTGCTGTATCGCCTGCGGAATTTGCAACACCTACATTTCCCAATGGTGGAAACACAGGACGTACATAATCGATCAATGTAGGAATACTATCTAATTTTTTTAAATGATTGATGGGATACCTGCCAGTAATGATCAATGAATTTGGTCCGTTATCAACCAGGTTTCTTATTCCGTAAGGAGTTGTTTGCAATAAGGTTAATAGTTGAGTGTATTGACCGGTACGTGATATCACTTCGATCATTACACTATCGTTACTTAAAAGAAAAATATTTTGGGCAGTATCAGTAACAAAACCAAAGTATTGATACAAGGAACTTAATTCCGAACCGATAATGTTATCAAGTTTACCATTTGGTGGTGGTGGATAATAAGGAAAGATGCATTGCACAAAATTCACAAGCACTGTGTCTGTTGCATAACAACCACCATTTGGATCAGTAACCGTTAAAACATATTTAGCCGCTACATCCACAACAGGAGTAAGTGTAGTTGCGCCTGAAACAATATGGCCATTCCCAATTGGCATCCAGTTATATTGTACATTTTGATTTGTAGAAGAGCCATTTAGCTGAACAGATGAAACCGTGCAGTTCAATTCTTTATCGGGCCCTGCATTTACATTCGGAGTGGAGCAGGATATTAGTGGTTGATAAATTACTGTGATACCACATTGAACATTTACCTGTGTGCCGCTCCACAATGCACCGGTAATGGTAGTATTGCCGCTGGTTGCACCAATATTTATTCCTCCAAAAGGAGCCCACACTGTTCCAAGCCATTTTGAACAACTCGATTGAGAAGTACCATTGGCTATCGCAAACGAATAGCTGCCAAGCGAACAACTAGATCCTGTTCCATGTGTTTCTGTATAAATTCTTGCTGCACTTCCTCCATTTGAAGTGGTAGCAGTTACTTTATTTAGATCAATATCACCCTGGACATAAATTTTAATATTGCCACTGGTAGTATTATTAAAATTGAAAACAAAACTATTGTTGGCGCCTGTATTTTTTATTGATTTAAAAACATAAACACCAGGGCCGGAAAAAGTAATCGTCTTTCCACCACTCAATGTCATAGCGCAATAATTTCCAGGGGTAATTGTTTTTGTTGTAGTAATATTCGTAGTGCCATAAGCAGGAAATGTTGTAATGGGCGGCATTATAGGAAGTATAGGTAGAGTAGGCGTTCCTGTTACGTTAGTACCGCCTGGCGTTGGACCCGTATAGGTTGTTCCAGAAGGATGGGTTACCCTGCCCAATACAGTTCCACTGGTTACGATTATCTTTCCTTTTACATCAATATTGCCTTTTAAGTTTGCGCCTGATCCCACAGAAAGAATCGTACCCGTTGAATTAGCACTATTAGCAGCCGTTATTTTCCCCGTAACAGTGTTGCTATTTGAAAGTACAACAGTTCCGCCACTATAAATGTTTCCTGTGATGTTTGAACTGCCTGTTGATTTTACAAGATTGAAACTTCCAATAGAACCTCCCTGTATGCTCGTTGAAGAACCTAACTGTACAGCACAACCGGGTGATGCCGGAGTAGATTGGCCAGATCCACCGGGACAGCTTCCATTTCCGCCAAATAAAACAAAGTCGGAAATATTTAATTGCTGTGCTCCTGCCTGGAAACTTAACAATAAGATCACAACAATAGCAGCACTGAATTTACACAATGATGCGAAGAGATTTTTTTTCATGATAAACTTAGTTAAAGATAATTAGGGCTGATACCTCAATATAGTGGTATCGCATCCATATGCGCTTAGTATAAGTTAAAGGGGGTAAACAAAGTCAGCAATGACCCTATTTTTACAGGTAGTTATCAGTAAGTACAAATAACAGTTACGTATTTCAGAGAAGGGAGCAGCAGTAGGTTTTGATCGGTATTGAATCCTTCTTATTAATTGGCGACGTAATTTATGATTTTTTTTTCGATGTTCAGGCACTTACCTCCAAAAACCGTGAAATCAACCGGGGGGCGGGGTATTAACCTATTCGTATTTTTAATAATATTTTTCTCCGTCACTTTATAAATGTTTCCTGAGTTCCTATCTCAATATTTATTGATATCTGTTGTATATTTATCGCCATGAAAGAACGTTTATACAAGATCCTGAATATTAAACATTCAGAGTCGAGCCAGGTTTTTGATCTCTTAACCGTTCAGTTCTTTATTGGTTTGGCAAATGCCCTTGTTGGTGTAATTGCTTTAACACTTTTTGTTCACTTTCTTACTATTTATTCTTTACCCTGGGTTTACCTTGTTGTTGCAGGTTTGCTGATGCTCATCAATTTCATTTATGAAAAACTGGAGCATAAATTTTCTCCCTTACAATTGCTTAAATATATCATTGGCTTTGGTGCTATAATATTGGTTGTATTATGGGCCGGCCTTCGTTTTGGAAATGAGAATGATTTTATTTTTATCTTACTCGTATCAAGTATTTTAATTTACATGGTAACCGGGTATGCATTCTGGGGGCTGGTTTCATTGTTGTTTAATGTAAGGGAAAGCCGGAGGGTTTTCTCCATTGTTGGATCCGGTGATATTCCTGCTAAATTGATTGGTTATATTATAACTCCTTTGCTTATTCCTTTTGTAGGATTGAGCAACCTGCTTTGGCTGGCTATTTTTTCATTCTGTACAGGGTTTATTTTATTTGGACGTTTTATAAAAAAGAAGAGTTGGGAAACGATCAGGAATAAACCTCATTTAGAGCACCATCATGAAAAACATAATAAGAAGCAGGGTCTTGTTGCATTCTTCTTCAAACACAAACTGATATTCGCCATTTCTCTTTTATCCATTATAAGTTATAATGTATTCGTACTTGTTGATTATACATTTATTTCACAGGTTAAATTAAAGTTTGAAAATATTGCTGACCTGGCTGCATACATTTCAATCTTCTTTGCATTTGGAAGATTGATCGCACTCGCTTTTAAACTGATCTTCACGAGCCGCCTGATAGAAAGATTAGGAGTAATTTATTGTTTATTCATCACGCCGATTGCGTTATTCTTATTTTGCCTGGTTTTTTTTATTAACGGAGATCATTCAACCTATAACCTTTTTATTTTCGGATTGATGGCCATGCTGACAGAAGTTCTTCGTTCTACGATGCAGGAACCTGTTTTTCTTATACTTTTTCAACCTTTAAAAGAGAACCTCAGGTTGAAGGGGCATATCATTTCGAAGGGATATATGTATCCACCATCACTTATTATTGTTGGATTGTCATTGCTATTCCTCCATAATGGCGGAGCACATATTACAATATTGCTTGCTGTTAAAGTAGTGATCTTTAATTTATGTATCTGGGCAGCGATCATATTTTTATTGCGTCGCACGTACCTGAATACCATTCATGCGTCTATCAAAAAAGGGATATTTAGTAGTGAAGATATTTATATAACCGACCAGCAAACGATTGATATCTTATTGGGAAAAATTAAAGCAGGAAAAAGAATTGAAGTTATTTATGCACTTAATCTATTGGAGAATTCTGGTTATGCAGGGTTCGATGCTTTGCTGCAAAACCAGGTTTTGGAAGCCAGGGATGTAGAAGTAAAGAAATATGCATTGGACAGAATGGAAGTGCTGGAAAAAATAAATGTAACCATTCTCAGGGATATGCTTAATGCTGTGAGTGATGATGAACTTGAACAAAAGATCGTTTCATTACTTTGCAAATACGATGAAGAATTTTTGGAGAAGGTTTCTGAAAACATCAGTGCCAATGAAGAGCATATAAGAAAGATCATTATCATCAATTTGCTAAACCACCGTGAGTTTAAATATTTATTTATTGCAGGACAAGAAATCAACCGTTTGTTATATTCTGCCGATCCTGGTGAAAGAGAACTTGCAGTAAGTATTATCAGCGAACTAAAGAATGTACAATTCTCTGATGCGATTGAACGGCTTATCAATGATGAAGAGATTGCCGTTCAAAGGGTGGCCATAACGGCGGCGTGTAAACTAAGAATGGAAAAACTGCTTCCATCGATCATTGATCTTTTGGATCAGCCTGCACATAAAAATATTGTTTTAAAAGGGCTACAGGTATATGGCGATATTCTTTTTGAAGATATCAAACACCGGGCTGTAAATATTCCGGCGAAATATATGTCGGATCTTGTTAAGCTGGCTGGAAAAACGAGAGGAGAGCATTCAACAACATTCCTTATTTCAAAAATGAATGATGATGATTCATTTCCGAAGGATAATATCCTGCATGCACTTTGGTTGAAAGAGTATGAACCAACAGGTGTGGACGAGAAAGAAAGATTTTCTTACGTACTGAATAATTATCTGAAATCAGGATTGGACAAGATCCAGGATTACATTCATATCCCCGATTTTGAACAGCAGGAACTGATAAGAAGATCTATCTTCAACGAAGTGAGGAATGACCTGCAGGCTGCACTAAAAGCCTGTGCTGTTTTATTCAGGAAAAAGGAGATCAACAGGATATTGGAACTGATGGAAATTGTTAAGCAGGATAAGTTGTATAATGCAATGGAAATGCTTGAACTTGTGTTACCAAAAAAAATATCCAAGGACCTGAATCAGTTATTCGATTTTATTCTTGATCCACATAATAGCAGCAGGATAGCAGTAAAAACTGAAATAAAATCATTTTATAAAAAGGTAATTTTTACTTCACCCCTATTGTACAACCCCTGGACAAAGGCTGTCTGTATCTATTCCTCCTGGAAAAATAATGAAACTGATTTTCTCGATAAATTGAAAGACCATATACACGCAGATGATCATTATCTTGTAAAGGAGGTAAAGGATTTTGTGAACGAGGAGATGGGGGAGCGGGTGGGGTGAAAGAGTTAATAATGTTAATAGAGTTAATAGAGTTAATAAAGTTGATAAAGTTGATAGAGTTAATAAAGTTGGCGAAGTTGATAAAGTTTATACAGGAGACATCCTTGTTAACTGTATCAACTTCGTCAACATATGAACTTCGTGAAGATCATCGACCATAAAAAAAGTTATATGCTGATTATAGAAAAAATATTATTACTAAAGAACTCCGACATTTTTAAAAACTGTAGCGAAGTGGATCTTATTGAGATCGCTTCTATTTGTGAAGAAAGCCAGGTGGATAAGGATATTATGTTGTTTAAAAAGGGAGATGCCGGTAACTGTATGTATTTTATCTATTCCGGGAATGTGTCTATACATGATGAAGAGCACCAGTTGGCTACACTTTCTGATAATGAAATATTTGGAGAACTATCATTGCTTGATTCGGAAACAAGATCAGCAAGCGTAACAACTTTAACTGATTGTATCTTTTTAAAAATTGAACAAGAAGCTTTTTATGATGTTGTTGCCATCAACACAGATATCTTAAAAGGGATTATGAGGACATTGTGCAGGCGGTTGAGGGAACAGGATCGTATAACGGTTGAGATGAAACGAAAAGTTTCTTAAGTGTATGATGTATGATTTAAGATATAAGATTTAAGATGTATGATTTAAGATGTATGATGTAAGATGTATGATGTAAGATGTATGATGTATGATGTATGATGTAAGATTTGTGAGAAGGTTCTAAATTGAAAGACATCTTAAATCTTAGATCTTCAATCTTACATGCTATGTGATTTTCTTAATATTCGCCTTCTTAATCGGCTCCCTTATAAGTTGTGAAGAATTTGTATGGTAAGCATGATTTTCAAGGAATTTCAACTGCATCTTTTGCCATTCCTCTTCACTCGCTACAATTCCATAACTTAAAAATTCTTTTTTCAACCTTGTAGCGATATCGTGAAAATCATGACGTCCAAGATAATCAAGGTCAGCATCACATATTATTTTTTGCAATAAAGTTTTTGGATTTTGTGGAACCCTTGTTGCCATGATCAGATCCTGTATGATCTTTATCTCTCCCTCTTTAAAATGAAATGGTATACTATCTTCTAAAAAGATCTCACAACTTTTAATTTCATGATCCTTGTAAGTATATAAAAAGCCAGTGTCGTGATATAAAGCAGCCACCTTCAACAGGAATAATTCTTTTTCATTAATGCTCTCATCTATGCCTACTCTTGCAGTATGCTTCACTACATCAAGTGTATGTTCTATACAATGGTAAGTTAACTCTGGATCCAGGTCTCTCAACTTCAAAATCACATGCTTATATATCGTATCAAAATGACGTTCCGGCATAAGGAGGCAAATGTTTCAGTGTACTAATATAATAAAAATTCAATTAGATGCATTAGTTATTTGGTGCTATGAATATAGATTATAAGTGCGTAAAAAAAAGTTCAATTATTTCTTAATTAGTATTAATAACGTCCACGACTATTTTTAGTTTAATTAATTGGAAGAGACTTAATGCTATGCCTTGTAAATAGGGATTGTCCGCATAGTGTATCAAAAAAGTGAGAAAGTGTTCGGAACCGGACATTTTTTATGTTCATAAATAAATGTTAATTGACTGTATATCAATGAGTTGATATAGTGGCACGGTTTGCGAATAGCAGTGCTACCAAACACAATTAAAACTTTTAAAAACATCAATTATGAAAATGCTATCACAGATATTATTCAGCAAAATGAGCAAAGCGGTTGTAACAGACCTTACCACAACTGTTGAAGAAACACTATCAAAAGAATTTGATAACGGCCAACGCAAGGTATTTAGTGCTGCAGATCTATGGAACATCCAGCGCAGGAGAAGATCAACCGTTATCAGGTAAACAACATTTTTAAACCAATAATATTATAATCATGAAAAAGTTAGAAAAAGTATTTTTTAAATACATCGTCAGTCCAAAAATTGAAGCAAGTCCTGAAATGACAGCAGTTAAAAGGCCCAGCAATAATACAGGGAAAATATTTAGTTCAGTGGATCTATGGAACATCCAGCGCAGGAAAAGGTTAACGTTAGTAAGGTAATTGTTGTATAAATCATCTATGATTGTTTCTGCAGCATATTTTTCTATAATTTTATTTAAACTTAGAAATTATGCAAAAGACAGCGATCATAACCGGAGCTGCCGGTAATATGGGCCAGGCAATTGTGAGGAAATTTTTGAAAGAAGGTTATCATGTTGTAGGTACCATTACTTCCAATGATCCTGCTTCCATTAATATTGATGATACAAATTTTGAAAAAGTAGCTGTAGATCTCATGAGCGAAGAAGCAGCAGAGAAAGCCGTTGGCGAGGTCATTACTAAAAATAAAACAATAGATGCTGCTGTACTGACTGTTGGTGGTTTTGCAATGGGCAAAGTTTCTGATACAAAATCGGCAGATGTTCTGAAACAATACAAACTGAATTTTGAAACCGCTTACCATGTTGCCCGCCCCGTATTTATTCAAATGATGCAACAAGGATATGGAAGAATATTTCTCGTAGGCTCACGGCCTGGCCTAAGTGCCAAAGATGGAAAGGGATTGATCGCTTATGGTTTATCCAAATCTTTAATTTTTCGATTAGCAGAACTGATGAATGAAGAAGCAAAAGGAACCAACGTGGTAACATGTGTATTGGTTCCCAGCACCATTGATACGCCACAAAACCGCAAATCCATGCCCGACGCAGATTTTAGCAGTTGGGTAAAAGCAGAAGCCATTGCAGATACGGTTTATTTTTATTGTACGGATGAAGCTGCTGCAGTGAGGGAACCGGTGATTAAAATGTATAATAACTCGTGAGGCTGTGCTGAATTAAAAATTAAGAATTAAAAATTAATTTTCAACAATTTGTCGATTTGCCGATTCGTTACTCATGACTCGTTATCCACGCAGAATGCCTGAACATTTCCCACTTTACATTTGCAAGATCAACGGTGCTATCCACCAATGGCATTGGTTTACTCCTGTTAAGGCTTACTGTTCCAATCGCATATACCTGCACGTTAGGAAACCCTTTTTCGGCGAATTCCTTTTTTAATCTTTGGGCATATTGCCAGATGATATCAGGTGAAATAGCCAGCCACATTATTTGTTTGGGTACAAATATTTTACCTGGTTCTACATTCCATATTTTGTGTGAGCTGGAGTCCATTACTTTAAAATATACCTTTCCACTCTTGGTTCTCATCATCATCTTCCAACTCATCCTGTAGCCTTCTTCGGTCCAGAAAACATTGCCAGGGAAAAGCCATGAGCGCATGGGAATAAGCAGTTGAAAAAAAAGATAGATTCCAAAACAGGCCATTAATATTTTTCTTTTCCTTGTATCTTTTTGCAAAGCAGAATTGTCTTCAATAACTGGCTGCTGCCGCCTGAAAAAGAAACGCTGAACCATTGGGGGATTCAAAAAAAATAAATTAAGTGCAATGGATAAGTAAGGGAAAATACCAATGCTAAATGTATATGAATTAAAAAGATGAAACAGGCAAGCTATGAAGAAAGCACTTGTCTTTGTTCGTCTCCACAAAAGCAACGGAATGATCAGCAGGTCGAATAAAAAACCCCCATAGCAAATGAATAACTGAAACCATTTTTGTGCATAGAATTTTCCTGTTAAAAACCGGTGCGTAAAACCAGAGAATTGTATCCCGATGTATTTTCCCGAAAACCAGTCTGACGACAATTTACTTGTAGCAGCAAAAAAATAAACGATCGCAACCTGCACCATGAAGATCCACAAATAATATCGATGACAACTGTTTGTTGTTTTAACTGCATGTCGTTTTGAGTCTATAGAAAAATAGCGGTTTGCCGGCATAAAGATCATGATCCAGGAAAGCAACAACATTAAATAATAATGATTATTGTAATCCGCTTTTTGCATGAGGTACATAGCTGTCCACATTAAAGTAAAAGCGGTTATTGCAAACCGATACCAGGCACCCAGCATAATAAGCAGTGCCAATACGATCATGATGCCTACATAGAAATACATTCCATTTCCCGGCAAGGATTGTAAAAATTCAAAACCGATATAAGTAAACGTAAATGGTGGCTTTATAAAATTTTCGTAAATGGTTCCATTAAAAATGGCCGTAAGAAAATGATAAGCCATTAAAAAACCAAATAACATTCTGAAAGCAATAAGCGGGCTGTTATTTACAGGCAAGAAAAGCCTTTGATAAAAAGATTGCTTTGGAAGATTATTTGCAAGCTGTGATGGCATAAGTGAAGAAAAAAAGTGGGTTAAAGTAAAGGTAATGAGTAATACGGAAATTTTTTTGGCAGGATTGTATAAATTGAAGAGTAAGCTACGACTGTTTTATGGTATGTATTT
This sequence comes from Ferruginibacter sp., assembly GCA_039934735.1. GTDB lineage: Bacteria > Bacteroidota > Bacteroidia > Chitinophagales > Chitinophagaceae > Ferruginibacter. The sequence continues at coordinate 40,890 of JBDTLP010000009.1, forward strand.
CAAACTAAATTTGCGATACCACCATTAACAAAGATTATAAGTATAATTTTGTTCAACAGGTTAAAAGCTTATAATATGGTATTATCAGGTTTAAGGCTTATATTATGTAATTATTAGCTTTATTGCTTATTTTGTATAAATTTGAATATTATGATTCAAGCTACAATTACGGGAGATGTAATTCATTCCACCAGACTGAATATTGAATATAGAGATTGGCTGTTTACAGAAATTGCAGGTGTACTAAAACAGTTGAACATTGATTTTGGGATGAGAAGTGAAACTTTTCGTGGCTATAGTTTTCAGTGCTTAGTTAAAAAGCCTGTAGATGCTTTGAGGATTGCATTGCTTCAGAAGACATTTATAAGAAGCCTAAATCCAAGCGATTTATATGAGGGTCGAAAAAAAAATAAATCTTCGGCAGGAAAGGGGATATTTTTTCCGACCTGGATATTTGATGCCCGAATTGCCATTGGCATAGGTGATGTAGATTCGGTGAAAAATAGTTTGGCTGCTTCAGGAGGGAAAGCATTTCGATTGTCAGGGCAATTATTGGATAATATGAAAAAAAGAAAGCAATCATTTGCAATCGCTACTGATGACAAGTTCAATGATGAACTCGAAACGGAATTTATCTTATTAGATGCTATTATTTCAAAAACAACTGCGCTGCAATGTGAAGTAATAAACCTCAAATTACTGGGCTATACTGAAATGGAAATTGCAAAACGATTAGATATTATGCAATCAGCCGTGAACCAGCGTAGTAATAGTGGAAATTGGAATGCTATGGAATCAATGCTAAAGCGTTTTGAAAAAATATACAATAATGAAAAATGAACTTGTAATTTTTTCTATAGAACAGGGGAATTTGTAAATTCGCCTGTTGCTGGCACACATTATTAGTGATTTTATTCTGCAAACTGACAGGATGGTTCAAAATAAGAAGTGGATTTCCGGGTATATGTTTTTGCATATAGCAATAGTATTTATCAGTTCTTTTATCCTAAGTGGTTTTTGGAAAATAAGTATCATCATAGCAGTACTGCATTGGTTACTTGATTCGATTAAAGTTGAAATGCAATCAAGAACTTCTATAAAGTCTAATGTGTTATTTATTACGGATCAACTTTTTCATTTCCTGGTTATTGCATTGGTTTGGTTTATACATTTTGGCATATTTGATAAATTTCTTCAAACAATAGCAATGCCATTTTTTAATTATAAATGGAGTCTAATTCTATTGGCTTATGTATGGCTGTATTTTCCAGCGGGATACCTTATAAAATTTGCAACACAAAGTATTAGTCACACTACAGCAAATTCACAAAATTCAGGGACAGTCGCAGAAGACAGGATTGAACATGGGGGAAAACTCATAGGGCAATTTGAAAGAGTAATTATCCTTACACTTGTTTTACTAAATCAATATGATGCAATCGGATTTTTAATAACGAGAAAAAGTATTATTCGCTTTGCTGACCATAATAGCAATTTGAGAAGTGAATATGTGTTGGTAGGTACTATGATGAGTTATGCTTTTGCAATACTTACAGGGGCTTTTGTGAATTATATGCTTTCACTTTATATAAAATAAGGAATACTGGATAATGCCTTATCGGTTTGGACTTGATATTCAATTAAAGAAAAAGGATTAATAAAAAATTCGTTACCTTAATAAGCGATTAATCCAAATTGCTCCCAAGATTTTCTACCGAAACTAAAAACCCGACCATGAAACAAATTATTCTCTTTGTATTCACTGCATTTTTTATTACCGGCATTTATGCACAACCTTTCAGCAGCTACATCAATTCAACTTCTACCTGGAGTATGTACACGGGCGCTGCCGACGGAGTTAATTTTTACATGTCTCATTTTAGGTATGAGATCAATGCCGATACTACCATTGCGGGTAAAAATTATTTCAAACTTTACAGGGTAGGAGTGGATTCCATTGTTCATTTCATGTATTCAGCACCTCCTGATGTAAGTTTTGATAGCAGCTACATAGGTGCGTTAAGGGAAGACCCATCTAAGAAACTTTATTTTATTTTTAAGAATGAATCAGTAGAAAGATTTCTTTACGACTTTGGTCTATTGCCTGGCATGACCTTACAAAATATGCATTCAAACTATGGTTGTAATAGCCCGGCGTTGGTAGTTCAGAGTTACGATATTGTTTATCTTGGCAATGTAGCTTTAAAAAGATTCAGGCTCGACAATCTTTTAATAGAACCGATCATTGAAGGTGTTGGCAGTGTTGGTGGACTCATTGAGCAGGGGAGTATGTGTTTGGCTTATCATAATAACACAACCCTGATCTGTTATAAAAAAGACAATGCTATCCTTGAAGTAAACACGGCAAACTTTCCATGCAATCAGAAAATAGATAGCATCTTAGTTCCTGTTGTTGATAATCCCTGCAATGAATTTTTAATTTACCCAAATCCTGCTATCGATAAAATTTACATTCGTGCTGCCTGCGCAGACCAGATCAGGGCAGTCAGATTGATTAATCCATTGGGACAAAAAATTATGATCCTAACAGGCTTGCAGCAAAATTATTTAGCGCTAAATGTTTCTATGTTACCCAAGGGTGTGTTTTTTGTTTGCATTGAAACGAATAAGGGCCTTATTACAAAAAAAGTTGTGAAGGGTTGATATTATCTTTACCAACTTAACACATGAATATAAATAAGTGTCTGCAAATGCGAAATTATTTTATAGCAATCTCTCTTTTACTTTCTCTTCATTTATTTGCACAAACCCCAACGCCGGAAAGTTTAGGGCTTCGACACTTACAAACAATTTATCAAAATGATACCGTTGATATTTTAATAAAATCAAAAAAAGGAGATGAGCTAAAACCAAAACCTGTTTTTTTATTTATACAAGGCTCTCTGCCAAAGCCATTGATCATTGTGTATGATACAACACATGCCTACCAGGTTTTTCCTTTTAAGCTAGATAGCATGTTGGAAAAATATCATGTCGCCATCATTGGCAAACCTTATATTCCTTTAGTCGTGAATCAAAATGAATTGACAAAAACAAATTATGTAGATCCAGCCACAAAAGAATTTCCTGCAGCTTATACAAAAAGAAATTACCCCGGCTATTATGTTCAGCGGGATAAAGTTGTGATCCGGTTTTTACAAAAGCAATCGTGGGTAACGAAAAATAAGTTTGTTGTTGCAGGGCATTCAGAAGGAAGTACGGTTGCAGCAAAGCTGGCAAGTATTTCAAAAGAAGTGACCCAACTTATTTATTTAAGTGGAAATCCTTTTGGCAGAATATTATCAATGATAGAAGAAAGCCGCAGTAAAGAAACAAATGCCAATATGCTTGCTGAAAATAATTTCACTTATTGGGAAAGGGTAGTAGATAGTCCCAATGATATGAATGATAAAGGCGATACACATAAAGCAACATACGATTTTTCATTTCCATCCATTGAGTATTTAAAAAGGTTATCCATTCCCGTTTTAGTTGCGTACGGAACAAAAGATTATTGCTCTCCCTATAATGATCTTTTGCGTGTGGAAATGATGCGGTCAAAGAAAAATAATTTTACTTTCAAAGCTTATATTGGGCTTGAGCATAATTTTTTTCCATTGGATAAGAATGGAATGCCTGATTATGATATTTATAATTGGGACAAGATTGGCGAGGATATATACCAATGGCTGATTTCACAATAAGAGAATCATTATAATGTTATGTATTGTAACTTCAGCCAAAAAATAAAGGCTTATGCGATCTTTTTTATTGAGCTTATTGATGTTATCATGCAACGATTGTTTCGCACAAAACATAAGTGAGCAAAAATTATTGCAAACAATAAAATCAGGTTTCTGTGAAGATAATCATGCAAAGTGTATTGCCAAACAACTTCGGTATTTAAATGCATGTGATCAACTTGGAGATTATTATTTAAAGCAAAAAAAATATTTGCCAGCGTTTAAATATTATACTTTGCCAATGAGCCTGAATGGACATACAACTATGTTCATTTCTGATGCTGCTTTAAAATTAAGAAACGATGTAATTGGAAAGGCTGGCAACATGATATTACTGGGGCAGGGAAGGATGAAAAATAAGAAAGAAGCTTTTTATTATCATAACCAACTACCCTATACGTTATCAAATGACCAGCGTTTGAATTATTCGAATATTTATTTTAATTCACTAAAAGATACATGCTATTTTTCTGGCCGGGATGCTAATAACCAGTTGTTACTGGTTATATCAATAAACCCATTTTTTGTTGATGACAGTTTAACGATTGTTAAAGTGAGGAATGAAGTTTTATATATTAAAAAAATACTTTCGGCTGATAGTAGCATGACTTGTGTTTTGGGAATACTTCCTGGATCTATTCCAATTAGCGAAGAAGGTCAAGGGCATTTGCAACTTTTTTTGAATAAAGTAAGTAAGCAATTGATAGCTGAATATCCTGGAAGAGTTGATGGAGAGTTGGTGATAGGAGAGGAACTTCCAATGCAGTTTAGAAAAAATGGAATTGTTTTTCCGGCATTGAAAATTTCACTGAATAAAAAATGATGGTGGTTATAAGAAGCTGTTTAAAAATAGAATTTTTATTTTCCAGCTTGAGGTTGGTGGGGACACCAACCTCGGCGTAACACCGTGGCTGGTGTCGCCACTACAACTGTTCGGAAGATTTTTACAAAAGATCTACGCCGAGGATTGGAACGTGGATGACACGGACCCGGCGCCTGCCCGGCTGATGCCAGTCAGACGGGGATTATCAGTGATAAGCTGCGACAGCAGCTTATCACTGATAATAAACTTATTAATTGATCTGTAATTTTTTGGAACAAAAAATAAATCCGTGTTCATCCGCCTGGTCCGTGTCATCCGCGTTCCAATCATTGGGGTAGATAAAAAACTTCCGAACACTTATGGTGTCGCCACCGGTCACTCATTAATTATAAGATATTCTAAAAATCGTTTTTGCATTGTTACTAAAAGGATAGTAGTTATTTTTCAAGCAACACTTTTAGCACTTCCAATTTCTTTCCCCAATAATCTTTTAACTCTATTGCATTTTCATTATCAGCAATTTTCATGTGCTGTACAACTACCTGCGATTTATTTTCTCCTTTTGTATAAAAGTCAACACTCAGGCTTGTAATGCCATCACTCCAGGTAATTCTTGCTGATTTATTTTGGGTCGCTTTGCGTATGATGATCTTTTCTTTAGCAAGCCATTTGTTTCTGAGTTTATCATCTATCCAGTGATTATATAAAATATCGATGGATACATTTATTGTTTTACTAACGCCAATTTCAAAACCATTTTCTTTTTCGCCGCGTTCTTTTATTCCGCGGTTCCATTCATAAGTGGTTGTAAAAAGATTCTGGTTCCATTCACCAAGCAGGTTTAATTCTTTAATGCTGCCAACAAGATTAAAAATGTCGATATGCTTCATTTTATTTGCGCCTTTTTTATCAAGCAGTTTAAACCATTCCTCCATGGTCTTTCCTGTTTTTTCAACTACAAGTTTATCGGTAATAATAGCCCTGGCCATATGTACATTTTTAGGAATGAAGATACAAAATGTCTGATGTCTGATGTTTTGATGTCTGAATTTGGCTATGTCCGACATGCAAAAATCAGACATTTGAGATTTTTTTGTAAGTTTACGCCACAATAAAACAATGGACATGAAAAAAGTAATTTTTGTTTCTTTCTCGGTTCTAACATTTATAGCTTGTTCTCATAAAGTAATTAGTTCAACTTCTGCTTCCGGTTCTGCTTCAACAGAAAAACCAAAAATGGATGCTACGGGCTTGTATAATTCCAATGTAAAAGCTATTCTTGAAGCTAAATGTACACCTTGTCATTTTCCTGCTCAAGGGGGAAATAAGCCTGCATTTGACAGCTATACTTCTGCAAGTTCACAAATAGATGAAATGCTTGAAAGGGTACAATTGAAACCTGACGAGCGTGGTTACATGCCATTCAAGGGAAAGAAGGAAGCACTGACTGCAGCAGAAATTGCTTCTCTTAAAGAATGGAAAGCGGCATTGGGAAAATAAGACCAATTGACAATTAACAATTGATAATTGACAATGCTGAGGTTCTAAGAGATACAAACAAGCGTTTGTTCAAAATCATAGCAATTGTATTTAGAAATATGTTAGAATTACGTCCAACCTGCGAGCATTGTAATAAGCCATTACCATACAATTCTACTGAAGCGATGATCTGTACATTTGAATGTACATTTTGTGAAGAATGTGTAAGTGAATTGCTTATGAATGTTTGCCCTAATTGCGGAGGCGGATTTGTTTCACGCCCAATAAGGCCAAAGAGCTATCTTGAAAAATATCCTCCCGGCACAGTACCTGTATATAAACCTTTCGATCTTGTAACACATGCAGTACGAATACAAAATCTTTCAAACATACACCCCAAAGACAGGTAGTAAAGACCAACATAAGAAAATCATTCCCGATTGCCGATTGCCGATTGCCTTCCCCTTCGTAATTTGCCGCACTAAACGCATATACCAAACAGTATGAATATCGAATTCAACAAAAATGAAGATGCCCTTAAACTGGCATGGAGCCAGGTGAGGCAAAAGCTTGAAAAAATTTATGAAGGTGGTGGAAAGAAATCAGCCCAGAAACAAAAGGAAAAAAATAAACTCACTGCAAGAGAGCGAATCAGTTATTTAACGGATGATAATACGCCATTCATTGAAATTGGCGCCTTTGCAGGTTATGAAATGTATGAAGAGTATGGCGGTTGTCCGGCAGGCGGCACCGTTAGTGGCGTTGGTTATGTGAGTGGAAGACAATGTATCATTGTTGCCAATGACCAAACAGTAAAAGCAGGTGCCTGGTTTCCAATAACAGGGAAGAAGAATTTACGCATGCAGGAAATTTCCATGGAGAACAAATTGCCGATCATTTATATTGTAGATAGCGCAGGTGTTTTTCTTCCAATGCAGGATGAAATATTTCCTGATAAAGAAAACTTCGGACGTATTTTCAGGAACAATGCAAAGATGAGTGCCATGGGCATTACCCAGATAGCGGCTGTAACTGGTGCTTGTGTTGCAGGTGGTGCATACCTGCCTATCATGAGCGATGAGACGCTGATCGTTGAAGGCAATGGTTCTATTTATTTAGCGGGCCCTTATCTGGTTAAAGCAGCCATTGGTGAAGACGTTGATAGTGAAACTTTGGGTGGTGCTGTTACACATACAGAAATTTCCGGCATTGCAGATTATAAATTTAAAACGGAACAGGAATGTCTTGATAAGGTTAAAAGCATCATGGGCAAACTTGGACCTGTTACCCATGCAGGTTTCAATCGTGTTCCTGCAAAACTTCCAAAAAGCGATAAGGGTGAAATATATGGCATCATGAGTGAAGGAAATACAAAGCCTTATGATATGTTGCATTTGATCGATTGTATTATTGATGCAAATAGTTTTGATGAATTTAAACAAGACTATGGTAAAACAATTGTGTGTGGTTATGCACGTGTGGATGGATGGGCAGTTGGTATTGTTGCTAATCAGCGCCTCATTGTGAAAAGTAAAAAAGGAGAGATGCAACTAGGCGGAGTAATTTATAATGACAGTGCCGATAAAGCAGCAAGATTTATTATGAATTGTAACCAGAAAAAAATTCCTTTGGTTTTTTTACAGGATGTTACAGGATTTATGGTTGGCAGCAGGAGTGAGCATTCAGGTATCATTAAAGATGGAGCGAAGCTGGTGAATGCGGTGTCAAATTCTGTGGTGCCAAAAATTACAATCATAGTTGGTAATTCTTACGGTGCTGGTAATTATGCCATGTGCGGTAAAGCATACGATCCCCGTTTTATTTATGCATGGCCAACGGCAAAGATTGCAGTAATGGGTGGCGAACAGGCAGCAAAGACCATGTTGCAGATACAGGTTGCCGGTATGAAAGCGAAGGGGCAGGAGGTAAGTGCCGAAGAAGAAAAAGCTATACTTGACAAAATTACGGATAACTACACCAGGCAGACAAAACCTTTTTATGCAGCCGCACGCTTATGGGTAGACGCAATCATTGATCCGGGAGAAACACGCCGTGTTATTTCAGAAGGAATTAAAGCAGCTGATCATAATTCGGATATGGCGGAGTTTAAGATGGGGGTATTCCAGGTGTGAAGAATTTAGAATTTAGAATTATGAATGTAGAATGTTTCGTAACGAATTGCATTCATAATTCATTAATTCTGCATTCATAATTCTACATTCATAATTCTAAATTTTGAGCAAAATTACCATATACACAGACGGTTCCTCACGCGGCAATCCTGGGCCCGGCGGCTATGGCGCTATATTGATGTATGGGGAACACAGGAAGGAAATTTCAAAAGGCTTTCGACGTACAACCAATAACAGGATGGAGTTGATGGCAGTTATTGAAGGATTGAAACTGATTAAAAAACCGGAGCTCCCTGTTGTTATTTATTCCGATAGCCAGTATGTTGTAAGAGCCATTGAAGAAGGTTGGTTGAAGAACTGGATTAAGACAAATTTTAAAGGTGGCAAAAAGAACAGAGACCTTTGGGAAGAATATTATGATCTCTCTCAAAAAATGAATGTAAAAATGGTTTGGGTAAAGGGGCATGCTACCAATCCTTTTAATAATCGTTGTGATGAATTGGCGACAAGTGCTGCGGATGGAAAGGACTTAATTGTTGACGAAGGATATGAGGAAATATAAAATGTAAAATGTAAAATGTAAAATGTAAAATGTAAAATGTAAAATGTAAAATGTAGGAAGATATAATTGGTGAAGATACTATCGATTATAATAAAGCTTAACTTTTACATTTTGCATTCAATATTTTGCATTTTACATTTAAAGAAAAAGCCACTCATAAGAGTGGCTTAAAAAAAAATAATTTATTCTTAAACTGCAGCCTGCTTGTTATTCATCGCATAAGTAGTGATCAAATAATAACTTCCAAATAAAATCCCGCTGAATGCAAGATCAACATACCATTTAAAAAATGGGATTGCTTTTACATAACAGGCAATGAAACCTCCAACTGTATTCGGATAAGTATGATAAACCGGATTGTCGATAATAAAAAAGCCAAGGTTTGACAATACAAAAAAGATCGCTGAAGAAATAAGTGAAAAGCCAACTACATTTTTCACATTTATCTTTTTAAGCCTGAATCCGAAAACTGTCACTAGCGCTAAAACGCCATAATTTACCAGCTGGCTCCAACCATAAAATCCCTGGCCAATACCTGATGCTTCCAACATGATATCCGATAATAACATAGCAAATATGGGCAATACAAATGCAAATCTTTTGTCTTTAACTACGGCACCGCTAAACAAGGCCATTCCTATAATTGGATCAAACGTATGTGGATAGGTGATCACTTTAGAAATAGCTGCTGCCAATATCAATATAACCGCAAGCAATAGATTTGTCTTATTTTGTTTCATCTGCTGATAATTTAGGCAAAAATAAGCAAATAACAACGGAAATAATACATCAATTAAACTGTTTTTTCACCGGGGAAATTATCGTTCCATAAGATAGATTGCGTTTAATGTCTGATGTATGATGTTGGATGTATGATTTGAAATACAGTCTCTTTTCAAAAATCATACATCATACATCTAACACCATACATCTTACATCATACATCTTTATGGCTGCACACAATGAAAAAGGAAAACTAGGTGAACAACTGGCTGTAGATTATTTTTCAAATCTCGGTTATGAAATTATGTACCAAAACTGGAGACACAGGCATTGGGAAGTTGATATCATCGCAAGTAAAAAAAATATGCTTCATTTTATAGAAGTAAAATGCAGGTCATCTGCTCAATATGGTTTTCCTGAAGAAGCGGTAAGCCTGAAAAAAATAAAACATCTTATTGATGCATCGGCAGAATTTCTTTTTCAATTTCCTCAATGGAAAAGGATACAGTTTGATGTATTGTCCATTCATTTTTTAAGGAATGGAGAAGCGGAGTATTTTTTGATAGAGGATGTTTATCTCTAACGTTTTATTTTAAGATCAATGAGATTGGTCATTTTCTCAACCATCTTAAATGTAGCAGGACAATAATCAATATTTTGTTTGTGAACATGGGCATATTCGCTCCATTTTCTTTTTGATAAATGTGGAAATCCTGAACAATCTGCCGGCCTTATTGCATAAATGGAACACTTATTATCCTGTAAGTTTAGAAACTGGCAAGGTTCGCTTTTATTCACCAGATCTTTGTTGCTGTCTTTCTTAAGCCATTGTTTCCTGAATTGTTCAGGTGTTTGATTAAAATGAGCTGAGATCCTTTTTAGATCTTTAGGTGTAAAAGTCGGTGTCATTTTTTTACAACAATTTGCACAACTGAGGCAATCAACTTCTGCCCAGACTTCTTTTTCTACAATAGGCGAAAGTGTGTCAAAACCTTTTGGATTTTTTTCTGATTTGTTTAAAAAACTCCTGAAGAACTTCCTGTAATGGGAAAGTTTTTTTCTGTACGATCTGAAATTTACCGGCTCCATGTAAGCTATTATCTTTTTAAATATTTGTAAGCGAAAGTAATGTTTAATTAAATTGTATCATCATTGTTCTTTTAAGATTCGTATAAATTATGTGGGAAGCATACAAAAAAGGGTATAAAGCATGGTTGCAACTGGAGAAATCGCTTGCAGATAATTCCGTACAATCTTATTTGCAGGACATCGACAAGTTCACCGGTTACCTGCAGTTAAAGAGTGATATGAAAACGCCGGGGGATATCGTACTTAAAGATCTTGAGAAGTTTATAGAATGGATACACGAACTTGGTTTAACCGCATCATCACAGGCAAGGATCATATCTGGCTTGCGTAGCTTTTATAAATATTGTTTACTGGAACAGATCACCGTTATTGATCCAACTGTATTAATGGAAGCGCCCAAACTAAAAAGAACGTTGCCGGATATCCTGGCATTTGAAGAAATAGAAAGGATCATCTCAGCTATTGACTTAAGTAAACCAGAAGGTGGCAGGAATAAAGCAATATTTGAAACCATGTACAGTTGCGGATTAAGGGTGACTGAAACGGTAAATTTAAAAATCAGTTGCCTTTATCTTGATGTAGGTTTTATTAAAGTGATTGGAAAAGGGGATAAAGAAAGATTGGTGCCCATTGGGACAGATGCCATTAAATTTATTAATATTTATAAAAATAATATTCGCATTCACATACCAATTGCAGCAGGGGAGGAAGACATTCTTTTCTTAAACAGGAGAGGGAGCAGGCTGAGCCGGGTTATGATCTTTTTAATTTTGAAAGAACTTGTAAGAAAAGCGGGTATCAAAAAAAATATTTCACCACATACATTTCGTCATTCATTTGCCACGCATCTTGTAGAGGGAGGCGCCGATCTAAGAGCGGTACAGGAAATGCTTGGCCATGAAAGTATTACTACCACGGAAATATATACGCATCTTGACAGGGAGTTTTTGAGGAACACGTTGCAGCAGTTTCATCCGGCGTTTAAGTGAGCTGTTAGCTATAAGCTTTAAGCTTTAAGCTATAAGCTGGCCGTGATGATAGAAGTTTATTTTTTTAGGAAACTGTATAATATTTTGAAGTTATTGGTAATTTAACCGTTTAGATTTCCTGAAGAATAGGGGAATATCAAATTTAAAAAAAACGACTTACAGCTTATAGCTTGAAGCTACTTCCCTTCCACAACTACATCTTTCGAAGGAAACACCACTTTCTCATCAGGTGCTTTATTCGCTACCCTTCGCCTGTAATTTTTAAACATACTTTGCCAGCGTAATTTTAGTACGCCAAGAATACCTTCTTTTACAATACCCTTATTCATTTTACTTGCACCAAGTTTACGATCCTTGAAAGTAATAGGAACTTCTTTGATCTTAAATCCAAGCTTCCAGGTGGCAAATTTCATTTCTATCTGGAACGCATAGCCGACAAAACTAATGCTGTCGAAATTCATGGCTTCAAGTACTTCTCTTTTATAACAAACAAATCCTGCAGTAGGATCATTAACGGGCATCCAGGTAATCATCTTTGTATAAAGGGCACCTCCTTTTGATAAGAAGATCCTGTCGGCTGGCCAGTTCTCAATTTTTCCACCTCTTACATAGCGGGAACCAACGGCAAGTCCAGCACCATTTTTACATGCTTCGTATAATCTTTCAAGATCCTCGGGATTGTGAGAAAAATCAGCATCCATTTCAAATATATACCTGTAACCTTTGCTGAGTGCCCATTTAAAACCATGTATGTAAGCGGTACCCAGTCCTAGCTTCCCACGCCTTTCTTCTAAAAATACCTGGCCGGGATATTTTGGAAACAATGATTTTACTATGGAAGCAGTGCCATCTGGTGAGCCATCATCAATAATAAGTATATGATAATCCTGTTGTAAATTAATTACAGTTTTAATAATTGCTTCAATGTTTTCTTTTTCATTGAATGTTGGTATGATGACTAGTTTTTCCAATAGCAGTAAAAAGGGCTAGAGACAAATTTAATATTAAAAATTCTGACAGCGATAAATATGAAAAAGCTGCGAGGCTATTTAATTTATTTTTAACAAGGTGCGATTTAAAATCTCGGTCAGTTTTTGTTTTGTATGAAGCGGAAAATCTCCTTTCATCATCCAATCATAATATTGGGGTTCAGATTTTAAAACCTCTGTTACGGCCCTGCCTTTGAATTTTCCAAAATTAAAAACCTCAACACCTTTGTCGTCAAAGCAGAACCTTCTTGCATAGTCAACAATCTTATCTTCTCCAATGGTTCCAAGAATAGAATCAACAGAATTGCCAAGATTTTTATAGCGATCTACCTGTGAAAGAAACACATCAATGGTTGCTTCTACATCAGCTTCTGCGCTATGAGCGTTGATCAATTCCTTCTGGCAATAAAATTTATATGCTGCAGTAAGCGTGCGTGGCTCCATCGTATAAAAAATATGTTGCACATCAATCATACGCCTGTTGCTAAGGTCAACCTCCATGCCTGCCCGCAGAAATTCTTCCATCAAAATGGGAATATCAAAACGGTTGCTGTTGTATCCACCCAGGTCACAGTTTTCCAAATATTGTTTTATTTCATTTCCTGCCTGTTTAAAAGTAGGTGCATCTTTCACCATTTCATCTGTTATTCCATGAATATCTGTAGATGATTTTGGAATTGCTATTTGTGGATTGATCAGTTTTCTTTTAACCTGCCTGCTATTATCGGGTAAAACTTTTATGATCGCAATTTCAACAATTCTGTCTGATGATAAACTTACGCCCGTGGTTTCAAGGTCTATAAATGCAATGGGGCGGTTCAATTGTAACATGGCTATTGGGGTTTTTAAAAGGTGAAATGAATAGGGCACTCAAATGTAAGTAGAATTGCCAGTATTTTAGAGCGCAAAAGTAATTTTTGAATCAATTTTTCGTTTACCGTTCATATATTATCTTTGCAGCACAATCAAAAACAAAAAAATTGAAAAAAGTATTCTTTTTAGCATTATTGGCAACAACACTTGTAATTTCTTTTACAAGTTGTGCACCCAAATATGGTTGCCCTTCAACAGAAAAAATGAACAGACCATAATGAACTGGAAATTGCTAACCACTGAGGATCAGTTACATCAAATCAAAGAAGCATCTGCACAAACAGCCCAGGTAATATTTAAACATAGCACCCGTTGTTCGGTAAGCAGCATTGCAAAGAGCCGTCTTGAAAGGGCAGAAACTCCCGAAAAAGTTGATTTCTATTTTCTTGATCTCATTAAATACCGGAATATTTCAAATAAGATCGAATCCGATTTTATGGTGAATCACCAATCGCCCCAGGTTTTACTTATAAAAAATGGTGAATGTGTTTATGAGGAAAGCCATAATGGGATAACGATGGATGAGATTGTGGAACAAATAAATAGCTAGTTAGGGGCTCTGAGAAATTGGGGCCTTTTTTTATATGTATGATGTAAGATTTAAGATGTAAGATTTGTTGAAGGTTTGAGCTTTGCAATGGTTAATTTATCTTTCAAAATGTAGTTCAGGTAAGATAATTTTCACTTCTTGTTCTTTATCTTCGGCTTTCCAATGAACAATGAAATTTACTTTTGCTTCCCTCAATTCAAAACCATTTTTCTTTATTTCTGCTAATCTATCAATGAATTTCTTCGAGAACTTTAAAACCAATTCAGCTTTTTGATTCTTGCATCCTTCATCTGAAATCGTAATTGAATCTCCACTTGTCAATGCATTTACTCTTTTTTGTATAAATTCAAAATATCCTAACTGTAAATCTTTGTGCGAAAGATGTAATGCCAAACTGCCTGGCGGTTGGAATGTGTTATTGTTTTCTATCCTTTCTAATCCCCCGGTCATTAGCTTGTCAAGATAATTTCCATTCAAATGGATTGTCAGATTTTGTTTTGCTCTTGTCATGGCAACATACAACTGTCGTTTCATTTTATCCTCCCGTGCATCAAAGTTTTCAAGCATCAGAAAAACATTATCAAACTCTTTTCCTTTTGCTTTATGAATGGTTGAAACAAAAATTGTTTCTCCATTTTCACTTATAAAATCTTCAAGCTTTGATTCCCGGATAAACACTTCAAAATCGGATTTGTATTTCTTCTTTGTGTTTGTGGCTTCAAAATCCTTAATGAGGTTATTGCAAATTTCAAACTTTGTACTTTGCTTAAATTTGTCAATCACTTTTCTTTTAGCATCTCCCCATACGTCATCGCTAATTGTAAAAACTCCGTCGTCTAATTTTAATTCATTTAAAAAAAAGCGAATCTCCGCAAGATTAAACAAACTAAAACCATCGTTGGATTGAATCAGTTTTGCTTTCAAACCTTTCTTTATCAAAAGCCCTGCAACCTGGAACGCTTCTTCGTTCTTGTGTGTAAGAATACAAGTCGTTCCTGATAATCCAGTAGAAAGTATGTCATCAACTAAAGGAATGATCAGATTGCTATTCTTGTAATGAATAATTTTAATTTTTCCATTGTCGGTTTGTTTTGTTTCAATGGGGATTTCTTTCAATCGTAATTGAATTGTCTTTACAAACTGATTAGTGAATGAAACCAAATTGCTTTTACTTCTGTAATTTGTAATGAGCTCATATTTAGCTGCTTTTTTTTCTGTAATGAAACTTGACAGGTATTTTGAATTAGCCCCACGCCATTCATAAATGTTTTGGTCATCATCACCAACGGCAATCACTCTCATGTCATCATTCTTTTCCATCATTACTTTTATCAACTCAAATTCATCCTCGTCCATATCCTGTGCTTCATCAATTACCAAAACTGTTTTTGTAATTCTGCTTATCTCAACTTCGTTATTCTTAATTTTTTCAACGGTGGTTTTAATAATTGCATCTGCTTTGTCAATCGTTCCAACTTTACCAAGCAAGTCAAAACAATAGGAGTGAAAAGTTTTTATGTCGATGAAATGGGCAGCGTTTCCAATTAACTCAATTAATCTTTTTTTAAATTCTGTTGCCGCTGCTCTTGAAAATGTAACCATCAGAAGTTGTTCATGCTTTACATCTTCCATCAAAAGCAAAGAAGCTAATTTGTGGACTAAAACTTTTGTCTTCCCGCTTCCTGGTCCTGCTGCAACTACAATGTATTGGGATTTTTTGTCGTCAATGATTCTTCGCTGAACATCGGATAACGAATCAAAAAGTTGCTTGTATTTTTTAGGGGTGATGTTTCTTTTAATTTCAGACTCTCTGCTGCCTTTAAAATATTTACTTAGGAATGAAGGGAAATTCAATTGAAAATAGTCGTCAACAAATGTCAATGCCCCGGTGTAATCATCAACCATCTTCTTCGCATATTCACCAACGATATGAATTTGCTGAACCTTATGGTCGTAATAATCACTTAGCTTCTGATAATCCTGTTCCTTGTATTGAATTCTTGGGTTTTGTTCAATCTTGTCAATAGTAAGCCTGTTGTACACAACAAGAAAACCGCCTTCTATTTTTATTGCTTCAATTCTTGATAGATAAAACAAAGTATCCTCAATCTCCTCAATCGTTGCTTTCACTTCAAACAACTGAATCTGATTACTAAATGCTGCTAATAATTCCAGAACAGAAAATTCAACCAACACTTCATCTTTTTCAGCTTCAGCTTCTTCTTTAATTGTGTTGCTCTTCTCATACAAATAGCCAACAATAAATTTAGATAAGAGGTGCCGTTTCTCCAGCCTTTCTTTTAATACTTCTTTGGGCTGACAACTTATTGCTGCAATATGATTTTTGTCATAATCTTTATTATACCGCTTAATCCAATGCTTGATTGCCCAAAAATTTAAGAGGGTTTTTATTTTATTTGGTGTTACATCCTTGCATCCATTTTCTTCCGCTTGTTCATTAAGTTCCTTTATATGAAATGTTTTTTCCTGCTCTTCAAACAAGGGGCAAAGAAAATTTTCAATCAGCCCGTAGGATTCGGCAATATCAAGTGAACTTTTTTTACTAACGCCCTTTTTGACAAATGCAGTCAAATCTTTTGCATCTGCTAAAATCTTCTCGTCACGCAAAAGATTTATTACTGAAATAACATTTCTTATTTCAATTCCTAAATTGTCAGAGATATAATCAACCCTGGATTCTGCTTCGTCTTGCTTTGATTGCTTTCTACTCTTACTCGAAAAAAGTGTTTTAATAATTCTTGTTGCAGTAATTTTTTGTTCTTCACTAAATTTTTGGGAACGCATTATTTTGTCAATAGCTTCTTGTGCAGTCTTTGATAAAATACTGTTGGCAAAAATTCTTGGCATATTCTGGTTTCGCTTCAAATAGCCAGCTTCTTCTAATGCTGCAATTGCAGTAGTTACCCTCCTCTCAATTTCTTTTAGATTGTCATCCCAACCTGCGGCTCTTGCAATTTCTAAAGCAGATTTCTGAACACTTGATTTGAATTTGGTAATGAATTTTATTGCCTTCCAGATTTGTTGTATCTCATGTATGTTGAGTTTTGTTTGGTTTAACAAAATAAAATGCTTTGCCAGATCTTCTTCGTTAAATAAAACATAGCAAACGGCTGTAATATTTTCATCTCGTCCTGCTCTTCCAGCTTCCTGTACATAATTTTCAAGTGAATCTGAAATCTCATAATGAATAACCATTCCAACATCTTTCTTGTCAACTCCCATTCCGAAAGCAGAAGTGGCAACCATTATCTGAACGTCACCTGCTATGAAAGCATTCTGATTTTCTGTTTTCTCCCGGCTTTCCATTTTTCCATGAAATGCTTTTGCATTAAATCCATCTTTACATAATCGGGCTGCCAGCGCTTCGGCTCTCTTTGTTCTTGAAACATAAATGATAGTAGGGCAATCTTTTTCTTCAATCAAATCCCTGGCTGAGTTATACTTTTCTTCATCGTCTCCTTTTTCAAAAACTTTGTAATGCAGATTTGTTCTTGTCGCTTTGGAAGGAAATATTTCCAACCTGATTCCTAACTTTTCTTTGAAGTATGCACAAATATCTTCAATGACTTTTTGTTTCGCTGTTGCAGTAAAACACGAAACTGGAATTTGCTCTTCAAGATTTTTATTCTCTTGAAGCAGTTTGATAAAATCACCGATGTATAAATAATCAACCCTAAAATCTTGTCCCCATGATGAAAAGCAGTGAGCTTCATCAATTACAAAGCGAACGACTTTTCTTCCCAACATTAAATTCTCGATTGTCTTTGAACGCAAAGATTCGGGAGAAATATAAAGTATGGAGGCAAATCCATCCTGCACTCTTTGAATTGATTTTGCCCTTTCAATGGGATCAAGCAAACCATTTATTGTAACAGCATCAGTGATTCCAATTTTTTCAAGATTGTCAACCTGGTCTTTCATCAAGGATTGTAAAGGAGAAATTACAACTGTCAAACCTTTAGTATTTTCTCCACTCATTAAAGCTGGAACCTGGAATGTGATTGATTTGCCGCCGCCTGTAGGAAACACTGCTAAGATTGATTTGTTATCTACAGCTGCCTGAACAGCATTTTCTTGCAATTGCTCACCTGCATAACTTCTGTATTTATCAAAGCCGAAATAATTTTTCAATGCGTAATGTATGTTTAATGCCTGGTCACAATACACGCAACCAGTCAAACATGGATTGTTTCTTAGCAGAAACATTATACGTTCAACTTTGGGATAATTCTTTAAAACCCAGGGTGGTGTTATTGAATAACGGTTGTTACAATTTATGAGTGCTAAACAATAAGCCAATTCAATTGGATGTTCAGAAATTATTTTAGGCAGGTTTGCGTTTTCACAAATTAGATATTGAAATTTTTCTTTGATTACTTTTTCAATATCTGATTCGTGGCACTTATATGCGATGAAACTGAAAAAGGAGTGAAATTCCTTTTTATCGTTTAATAACAAATAGAAAATTTGTTTTAGTTTTTCTTCAACTTGATTGAAAATAGAAACTTCTTCAAGGAAAAGGTCTTTGGCTTTTATAGAATCATTAAGCGGATTGTTTGTGTCCTCTGTTTGCAGTTTATCGTCTTTAAGCAAAGCATGATAAGGCCTTGTTGGAAACAAAAGAGGAGACAGAAATAAAGTATCAATAATGTTAGCTGGATTTATTTTGGCATCGGTTACTGCTTGCTGAATATACAGTAAGTCGTGATTCAAAATGTTGTGTCCGCAAATGTACTCAGTGCCATTTAAGAATTTAATAAAGTCAGTAACGGAATTTGAATGAAAAGAATTGCCGTTGTCCTTAACACTTCCAATGTCAAGAATTTTATGGCTCTTTGGCTCAATCTCGGTATCTATAAAAGCAATTGAGTTCATTCTTTTATTTACTGATTATGATTTATTATTAAGTTCTTAAGACAAGATAATAAAACAAGATGGTTTTTTCTATTCGAGATTAATCATTTTGCTCTTTCACATCATAGGGTTGGAACATGAAAAGTATTTGTTTTTTGCAAAGATTACAAACAGGTAGCATTTTTTAAAAGCCAGGAGTAAATGAAACCACAAAGCGTAGCAGGATTGGAAAACAAAATTACTATTGCCAATTGGCTGGCAGGTAACAAGATTGAAAACTTATAAATAGTTAGGAGCGCTGAGAGATCGGGGCCTTTTTACATGTAGGATTTAAGATGTAAGATTTAAGATTTAAGATATGTAAATCATTACAAAGCCCAAATCTTAAATCTTACATTTTAAATCTTACATCTTAGATCATACATTTTACAAAGCTGAAATCTTATAAATAGTAACCTGCCTGTATGCTTCTCCAGGCTTTAATAACGTATTTGGAAATGATGGTTCATTTGGACTGTTGGGATAATGCTGCGCTTCCAAGCATAGCCCAAATTGATTACCCTGCTCTTGATTTCCTGAATAAAATTGAACAGCAGGTTCGGTTGTGAACATTTGCATGAAGCGGCCACTTACAGGTTCATATAAATTAGCAGCTATCGTAAGACCTGTTGAATGATCATCTTTTCGAATGATCATATTATGATCGTATCCTCCAATAGCAGCAATATCTTTTCCTGTTTTTTTTGTTGATGTAAAATCAAGTGCGGTATTTTTTACGGAAGCAATTTCGCCGGTAGGGATGAGCGTTGCATCTGAAACGGTATAGCTATCTGCAAACAACTGTAATTCATGATCAAGAATGGGTGTATTGCTATTTCCAGATAAATTAAAATAACAATGATTGGTAAAATTAACTGATGTTGATTGATCTGTAGTTGCTTTATAATCTATTTTAACTTCGTTATCATCAGTTAGGCTATATATAACCGTTATATTAAGGTTGCCGGGAAAACCTTCTTCGCCATCTTTGCTTAGGTAAGTTAGTTTTAAACTATTATCGGCTTCATTTGGTTCGGCATTCCACCATGCTTTATCAAAACCTTTGTTGCCGCCGTGTAAACTATGCTCACCATGATTTTTTGCAAGTTTGTATTCTTTCCCATCAATAGTAAAAATTCCATGAGCGATCCTGTTACAATAACGGCCAACAATGCAGCCCATGTAAGGATTGCTGCTGTTTAAATAATCGTCAAGATTATCAAAGCCATTAACCACATTGGCAAACATATTATTCTTATCCGCAGTAATGATCTTTGTTACTGTAGCGCCATAATTAATAATGGAAACCTGCATACCGCTGGCATTTTGTAATGTGTATTCTGTAACAGGTTTGTTTTCGAAATTCCCAAAGGGCTTTTTTGAAATACTCATAATTAATGAAACGTTTGAATTTTATGATCAGGTTGTCAACCGCTGCCGGTGTTTGCAACCGCCGACAGGGTTTTACAATCGACCCTGTTTACCAAAACAAACTATACAATGCCAATAAAATTCCACATATGATCAATGCGCCAACTACAAAAGATGTGTCTACTTTAAACATTGTTTTATCAATTTCCAATCCATTAGGTTTAATGCCTTTTTTATTTTCAATTTTACTGATGATGAACATTCCGGTGATACAAAGAACAAAGATGATGGCCATCCTGTCGAGGAAAGGAATAATATAAACGCCTTTATCAAGTGTTGAGAAACCTGAACTTGCCAGGAAAGAAAGATCCATAAAGCCAGGAAGGAACTTGAAGAACAATGCGAATAAGAATCCGCCGATCATTGCAAACAAAGCAGCGTTCGATGTCGTTTTTTTCCAGAAGAAACCAAGGATGAACATCGCAAAAATACCGGGTGAAACAAATCCTGTGTATTCCTGTATGTATTGAAATCCTTGTTTTCCTTCACCCATTAATTTTTCTCCGACAACAAATGCTAACAAAACTGCAATGAGCACAGAAACAATAACGGTTATTTTTCCTACGCTGACAAGTTTTTTATCATCCGCATTTTTGTTGATCGCTTTTTTATAGATGTCCAATGAAAATATCGTTGCGATACTATTTGCTTTACCTGCCAGTGATGCAACGATCGCTGCGGTCAACGCTGCAAATGATAATCCTTTTAAACCAACAGGTAATAAATTCAATAAAGATGGATATGCTTTATTCACATCAGTGATACCTTTTGAATCGAGCATTTCTGTATGGAACATTCCTTTTTGATACAATACATAAGCTGCAATACCAGGCAATACAACGATCACCGGCATCAGTAATTTTAAGAATGCTGCAAACAACAATCCTTTTCGTGCTGTTGGCAGGTTAGCGCCTAATGCCCTCTGTGTAATGTATTGATTACATCCCCAGTAATTAAGATTGGCGATCCACAATCCACCCAACAAAACAGACAGGCCTGGGAGATCGCCATAACTGCTATTGTCTTTTTTTAATATCATATGAAAATGATCATTGGCCTGTGTTGTCAATAAATTAAATCCATTTAATAATCCTGTTTGGCCTGATTGTTTTGCAACTAAATTCAAAGCAATATATGTTGCAACCAATCCTCCCAATACTAAAAAGAAAACCTGTATCACATCTGTATAGCCAATTACCTTCATGCCACCCAATGTGATGATGACTGCAAAAATGGCTAAGAGGCCAATGCACAAACCAATATCCAATCCTGATATGCCATGAATGGCCAATGCTCCCAAATAAAGAATAGACATCAGGTTAACGACAACGTATAGCAGCAACCAGAACACAGCCATGATCATAGCCACTGTTCCATTATAACGCTGACTTAAAAACTGTGGCATCGTGAATATCTTATTCTTAAGATAAACTGGCATAAAGAAGACCGCAACGAGAATCAATGTCAATGCAGCCATCCATTCGTAAGACGATATGGCGAGTCCCATTTTAAAACCGCTTCCGCTCATACCTATAAATTGTTCAGCAGATATATTGGATGCAATCAATGATGCTCCAATTGCCCACCAGGTAAGAGAACCTTCTGCTAAAAAATAATCATGGGAAGCAGATGTAGTTAGTTTGTTCTTGCGGCGATATACCCAGTAACCGTAGCCAGAAACTACGATGAAGTAAAAAAGAAAAACGAGGTAGTCACTTGTTGTTAATGCATTCATGATGGCATTGGTTTATTAAAATAATAACATTGGTTTATAATTCACAGCAGCTTGTTCCATTTTCAATTACAGCAATATAACTTGTTAGTGGAAGTTTCATTGCTGCTTCATATGCAATGCTTACCTCTTTAATTAATCTTTCAATCGCATCTTCCTGTACAATGTTGATGGTACAACCACCAAAGCCGCCACCCATCATTCTTGCGCCAACAACGCCAGGAATTAGTTTCACATGATCTACAAGAAAATCAAGTTCTTTACAACTCACTTCATATTCAGTGCTCAGTCCCATATGTGCCTGGTACATTTTATTTCCAAGTGCAACAATATTTCCATTCTTCAGATCTTCACATGCAGCAAGCAGGCGCATGTTTTCTTTTATCACATACTTGCAACGCTGGTGAATTAGTGGATGTTCAAAAGCAACATATTTATCAAGCATGTCCATACTTACATCTCTCAGGCTTTTTACTTCAGGATGAAATGCTTTGATGATGGCAACAGCTTCTTCACATTGTTGCCTGCGGATATTATATTCAGAAGAAGCAAGATTGTGTTTTACATTGGTATTTAGCAATACAATTTTATAACCATCCAGTTTAAAAGGAATGTATTCGTATTTCAATGAACGGCAATCTAATTTTATTACATGATCTTTTTTTCCGAGCATACTTGCAAACTGGTCCATAATGCCACAATTCACGCCAGCGAATACATGCTCTGCTTTTTGAGCCATGTAACTCAGTTTTATTCTATCAAAACCAAGTTCAAATATTTCATTCAATGCAAATGCAGTTGCACATTCAACAGCAGCAGAGGAGGAGAGGCCGGCGCCAATGGGCACATCACCGTCAACCAATAAATTAAACCCTGTTAAAACAGCTCCTGCTTTTTGCAACTGATCAACTACGCCTAAAATATAATTGGCCCATTGCACAGGTGATTTTTTTACATCTTCTACATTGATTGAAAAATCTTCATTAAAATCTGTTGCATATAGATGGATGATGTTGTCGTTCCTTTTACTAACAGCAACGTAAATATTTTTATCAATAGCTCCGGGCAAAACAAATCCTTCATTGTAATCTGTATGTTCGCCAATGATATTCACTCTTCCCGGGGAGCGGAATACAGAAGAAGTTGTACCGTATTTTTCTAAGAACACTTTTGTTATCTTTTGTATCATTTTAATAGTAAGTTGCTTTTTTGATATCAGATTTCAGAAATCAGACATCAGCTTTTAATAAAATAAGTAAAACCTCAAGAACATCTGAAATCTGACTTCTGAAATCTGATATCAAGCTTCTTACTTCAACAGATACTTTTTCAACTCATCATACATCAACAAATTCGCATTTGCCTTTCCATCTTTTTCAAAAAAACGTTCCCATGTACTCAATGGTTCCCAGATGCAAGTTCCTTTTCCTCTTCCGCCTGCCACATTAAATCCAAGTTCATTTACTTCTTTTTTTAATTGCGAATATTCAACAACGATCACATCTTTATTATACCTGTGTGAAAGATCATTGAGATTGTAATCGAGATCTGCCAATGTATTGTGCCATTTCGGGTAATAAGATAAACCAATAACATCAAATGGAACGCCACGGGCAATCATATTGTCAAAGAAAAATTTGCTTTCATCATTTTGTCCACCCAATGCAACATGTAACATAATCGTTGTTGATGGAGAAACAGCTTTTACTCCTTGTATGCCTGCATAAATTAATTGAGCAAGACTGTCTAAATTATTTATAGCACCAATAGGCCACATCATTCCATGATTGATCTCGTTGCCGATCTGCACCATATCAGGTGTTGTGCCCTGGTCTTTTAGCGCTTGCACGACCATCTTTGTATAATCATAAACAGCCTGTTTTAATGCTGTTATTGATTTGCCACGCCATGCAGCAGGCATATATTGTTTTCCGGGATCGGCCCAATAATCACTGTAATGAAAATCGAGTAATAATTTCATTCCTGCTACTTTCACTCTTTTGGCCATTTGTTTTGTATGTTCAAGATCGCAGAAACCTTTCTGTGGCGAATAGCCGCTATCTCTTGCGGGATCATTGAAAATACGGAGACGCACATAATTCAATCCATGATCTTTTAAAATTTCGATTGCATCTTTTTGTTTTCCATCATTGTCAGTAAACTTCATTCCTTTTTCTTCCAGTTCAGGAAGAAAAGAAATATCGGCGCCTAACATTTTATCTACAGGAGTACTTTTGAAAGGAATAACAGGAAACGTATTTTTTGATGTGTTTACAGCATGTGGAATTCCCGGTTGAATCGTGCTGATATCTGTTTCTCCTTTCCATAAACTATCGGATGATGCTTCAAAATGGATCATTGATTGTGTTGTTCCTGATTGAACAATTACCTGGCATTTACCATTGAATAAATGTCGTTGCGCAACGGTATCAAAATATTTATCTACTTCATGAGAACTTGGATCGCCATTACCAACGCCAATGATATTTCCATCACCACGCAATGAAAATTTTATAAGATTATCTGCATCTGGTACTTCACGCCCCTGTCTATCGATCACCGTTATGTTCATCACCGTTGCATCTTTTCCATCTGCAAGCATGGTTGTTTTATAGGGACTGATCACAACCTCAGCAGGCTTGCCGGTTGTTTCAACTTTTGTTGTAAGCTTCTTACCTTTTTTATAAGCGATTGCTTCCAATGTTCCTGCTGCATAATTTACCAGCCATTGTAAGTGGCCATAGCGTGGCATATCTTTTTTGCCAAGACTTGTTCCGTTTAAAAATAATTCAACATTGTCTGCATTGCTGTTTACCCAAACGTCAATAGGCGTTCCTTCTTTGCCTTGCCAGTTCCAGTGAGGAGAAATATGCAACACATCTTTATCTGTCCACCATGATTGATAATAGTAATAAATATTTTTTGGAAAGCCACAAACATCCATGATACCAAAATGCGAATTAATATTTGGCCATTGGAAAGGGGTCGGTTCTCCACGATAATCCAAACCGGTCCATACAAAGCCACCGAGCCAATAATCATTTGGCCCGGCAAGTTTCCACCATGTTTCTGCAGTACTTGCCCACCATGGTGCAGTGATGTCCTGGTCGGGTACATAACCTTTTATTGAATCCTTCGTGTACTCGCCACGGGTAGTTACAGTACTTCCCATTTCTGTTCCCATTATTGGTTGGAGTGGATGGTCTTTATGATAATCTGACACTGCATATTCCCTGTAATTAAAACTACGCACAGGAATTACTTCATTGATGCCTTTAATAACATTGCCCATATCTGCAGCATAAGTACTAACCCTGGTAGGATCGAGTTCAACTTGTTTTGCAAGTAGTGATTGAGCGATCTTTTTTCCAAAATTATTTCCCTGTACCCAACCTTCTTCATTTCCAATTGACCACATAAAAACAGAAGGACGGCCCCTGTCCCTTTTTATCAGCCATTCAAAATCCTGCATGTATTGTGGACTACTATTAAGCAAACGATTTTCATCCAACACAAGCAGTCCAAGGCTATCACACGCATCCAGCAATTCTGGAGTAGGAGGATTATGGCTTGTCCTATATGCATTCACACCAAGTTGTTTTAAAAGAAACACCCTGTAATACTGAAGATAATCTGGTAATGCACTTCCAACACCGGCATGATCCTGGTGATTGTTGGTGCCTTTTATTTTGGTGTATTTACCATTTAAGAATAATCCTTTGGTTGTTACAGCGATGGTACGAATACCAAAACGAATTTTATCTGTATCTATAATTTTTCCTCCCGATATAATAATTGGAATGACACGATATAAATATGGATCTTCCAATGACCACAAGCGTGGCATGTTAACCGTTAGTTTCTGTTTTACAACTTTGTCTTCATTTATCTTAAGTGAAATAGATTGTTCATCTGTTTGACCAATTTGTTTTCCATCTCTGTTAGTTATGATTGCTGATACCGTAATATGAGAAGCAGCAAGCGATTCATTTTGCACAGCAGTTTCAATATTTACAGTTGCAATATTATTGCTGACGGTTGTATAAACAAAAACTGGATTTTCCTTAAGATGAACAGGTTGATATTGATCTAACCAAACATGACGATAAATACCAGCACCTTCATAGAACCATCCTTCATATTGAGTAGCATCTACTCTTACAACCAATACATTTTCCTTATCAAAATTTAAATAGTTGCTGATATCATAAGCTACCCCAACATAACCACTTTTATTATTACCAAGATAAAAACCATTGAGCCAAAAACTGGCATCCCTGAAAACGCCATCAAACTTAATTTGAAAATGGCTTGCAGAATCTGATTTAGAAACTGTGAAATGTTTCCTGTACCATCCAATGCTAGTTTCAGGATAAGCACCGCCAACAGGTTTATAACCGTGCGATTGTACATCAAAATTTGCTGAGTTAGCAAAGGGAAGTTCAACGGCCCAATCATGTGGAAGAGAAAGCATGCGCCAGTTGCTGTCATTGAATTTTGGATCGATGGCAGTTTCTTTAGCCGCACCTGTTTTAGCAAAGATGGTTGCGATAGAATAATTAAAATCTTTTAATGGATCATTGGCATTTCCGAAAGCGAATTTCCAGTTGGAATCAAAATTTGTTTTTGTACGTTGGGCGGAAGTGGAGAGTGAGCCAATGAGGAAGATGCTGAGTATAAAATAAATGGAGACTTTTTTTTTCATGTTGGCTTTTTGACCTCACCCCCAACCCCTCTCCGAAAGAGCGGGGAGTTAGTTCGTAAGGAGATGAACTATGTTATTTAAACGAATTTCTTTATCTATAAAAAAATATCAATGAAATGCATCCAATGCAACAGTTGCTTTTCCTGAATTATCAAAAGCGCCCAGCGAGTATCCCTGCCAGTTATTATATGCTTCGGGTTCCCAATAGAAAACACCAAGTCCTTTGTGATTGCTGATCAGTTTTGTTTTGTTGATGATATCGGCGATGAAGGCCTTCGATGCAGCGGGCTGGTCCCAGCTCATACCTACTTCACAGATCATAACTTCTTTGTTATACCTTGATACCATATCAGCCATATTGGATTGGCATTGTATATCCAACGTGGACCAGTTGGTTGAATTTGGATACAGGGACATTCCGATGATATCGTACCTGGCAGCATTGGACGTTAATCCATCAAACATCCACCTGAATAAACTATTGTCATAACCATTGGAAATATGTACAATCACTTTTGAAGTTTGGCTTACTGCTTTTACTGCATCATAACCAGCATTGATGAGTTGTGCAAAATTGGCCATGTTCGTGGATGCTTTCCCGTCAGGCCAAAGCATTCCGTCATTTGTTTCGTTGCCTACCTGTACCCATATAGGGGTGATGCCATTTGTTTTTAAAACATTCATTACAGTAGTTGTATGTTGTGATACAGCTGTTTTCAATGTTGCAAAATCCATGGCTGCCCATGCTGCAGGTTTGGTTTGATGGCCGGGGTCTGCCCATACATCGCTGTAATGAAAGTCAAGTAATATTTTCATGCCGAGATTATTTGCACGAATGGCTTTTGCCAATAGATCTGCTGTATTGCACCAGCCATCCGTTGGGTCAACCCATACACGGAGCCTGATTGAATTCATGCCAAGACTTTTGAGCAATTGCATACATTCTGTTTCAGGTCCGGCATTGTTATAAAAATGAATGGATGATGCTTCCATTTGCGTTAGCCAGCTTACGTCTGCACCCTTCGCAAAAAAAGTAGTATCAGTTGTCACAGGTGTGATTGGCGTTATTGGGGTAGGGGTTACCGTTGTGTCGGTAGAACCACCGGATTTACTGCATGAAGGCAATGTAAAAAGCAGGCAAAGTTGAATTAATAGTTGAATCAATTTCATTTGATTTATTTTTTGTCAATACCGCAAAGGCACGAAGGCGCAAAGAAAAATATTAGTTTTTTAGTGCATCTACGGTAATGTTTTTTCTCAATGATGAATTTCTAAAAACAGGTATTGGTTCTAAGATCTTCTTCTGAATATTTTTTTTCTTTTTGTCTTTTGTTTCAATAAGATCAAGCATTAAGGAGAATGCTTCTTTTCCCATAGTTACTGTTTGCTGATCGATCGTAGAAAGAGATGGTGTGATGTGTTCACCAAAACTTTCATTGGCAAAACCGATGATCCCAAATTCTTCGGGAATAGAAACATTATGGTGTTTCAATTCTTTCATGGCACCCAATGCAGTAAAATCTTCTACTGCAAAAGCAGCATCAGGTGGTTCCACCAATGAAAAAAAATATAGAATAGCACGGCGGCCCGCATCAATTGAAACATCACCACTATAAACAAGACTGCGATCAAATTTTATTCCTGCATCTTTCAATGCAGCTTTATAACCCTCCAGCCTTGCTTTAAAAATGTTGATGTGTTGCGGACCCGAAATATGTGCAATGCGTGAATAACCTTGTTCTATTAAATGTGTAGTTGCCATGTATGCGCCCTTGTGATCATCAATCACTACAGCATCGATCGGGAGTTCATCATTGGCCCTGTCAAAAAAAACAATAGGCGTATTTGTTTTCTTTACTTCTAAAAAATGTTTATAATCATTGGTATGTTTTGCAATGGATACCATGATGCCATCTACCCTTGCATTTAAAAATGTTTCAATTCCTTTTTGTTCCTGCGACCATGATTCATTGGATTGATAAATGAGCACATTGTATCCATTCTGATTGGCCATGGCTTCAATGCCGTGTACAACAGATCCAAAGAAATTGATCTCGGCACTTGGAATGATGACGCCGATAATTCCTGTTTGTCCCGACCTTAATGAAGAGGCAATGGTATTTCTCCTGTAATTTAACTTTGCGGCCGTTTTTAAAACCATTTTTTTGGTTTTTTCACTTATGGCAGGATGGTCATTCAATGCACGGGAAACCGTACCTGAAGTGGTGTTTAGCTTTTTGGCAATATCCGCAATCGTGATGGTGAGGCTCAAGTTTATGCAATCGTTTGCATAAAAATAGGGATTTGTTATTTATGGACAAAAAAAATTTTGACTACTACCTGCTTTTTTGGCTGATTTTTTAATTACTTATATACATATAGAAAATAAATGAGTTCAGTATTCAGTGAATATTTAAAAAAATAAAAGTTTAGATTTTTATTGATATTACATTCGTCTTTACCACACATGCACCCTCATCGTCACCGGCAACCACATTTTATCTCCCTCTTTAATTCCAGATGAGATTTAGAAGTCCAAGCGGGTGCTTTTTAAATTGTCGCTGATTGCCGGAAAATTATAACTGATAGGCACTTTTCTGAACTTCATTTTTTATTGCGTCTTAACATCCGTTTTCCAATCATTGGCGTAGATAAAAAAAATCCGAACACAAACTGTGTGACAGCAATAGGGCCTCTCTTCGACAATTTGAAATAAACCCATTCAAATATTATTTATCAGATATGCCAATATCATTTACAGCCACCCAAATTTTTCAATCAATCTTTCTTTTTGATTTCTTGCAACAGGGATACTTTGGTTGTTTGACATAATAACATAATTACCTTCGCCCCGAACGTATTTTTTTATATGGTCTAAATTGATAAGATATTGACGATGTATCCGCAGAAAATTTTTCTCCTCTAATACCTCCTGTATATCGCCCAGCGTTTTTGAAATTAAATATTGTTGTCCGTCGATATCATGAAAACGGGTGTAGTTATTTTCAGATTCACAATAAATAATTTTTTTAATTTCTGCGAAAGTTACACCGTTTTGATAAGGCAATGCAATTTTATCGGGTAGTGTTTTGTTTCCCGGATGTAGTTGTTGCTTTAGCAAATTCAACTGTTGCGTTTCTGGCCAACTGCGTTGTTCTGCTTTTTCTACGGCAGCTTTCAGATCCTTACCATCAATTGGTTTTAATAAATAATCGAGGGCGCTGAATCGAAATGCTTTTACAGCGAATTGATCATACGCTGTTACAAATACTAGACTGAATTGAATGGTTCCGATTTTTTCCAACAACTGAAATCCATTCATTACGGGCATTTCTATATCCATGAAAACAATGTCGGGTTGCAGTTCTTTTATTTGTTGATATCCAATTTCACTTTCTGTACACTCTGCTACTACCCGTACCTGTGGGCAATACATTTTTAACTGTAATGCCAGCAGCCTTACACAATCTGGCTCATCGTCTATAATAATTGCTTTCAGCATTTAAACTTCAATTAATAAAATTGTATACAAAATATTTTTACGTTGCTCTGATTCACCATTCACTATTGACCATTCATCATTCACCCCCTATACCGGTATTTTAATAATAACTTTTGTACCAGCAGCATTGTTCATTCCATCTTTTAAATCTACTATTTGCACATCAGCTTTTATTTGATATACCTGGTTGATAATGTCAATGCGTTCAGATGTCATTTTTAATCCGAATGATTTTTGCCTGGTAGCAGATTTGCTTTTATATCCTGTTGCTAACACTCTTCCAATGCCATCATCTGTAATTTCAAACTGCAAACAGTGCTCAGATAGAAGTGTTACATCAATACAAATATTACCACCTTCTTTTTTATGCATCAATCCATG
>JBDTLP010000010.1:0-70709 GCA_039934735.1 Ferruginibacter sp.
TTACAGATCAATTAATAGGTTTATTATCAGTGATAAGCTGCGCCAGCAGCTTTTACCCGTGATAATCCGCCTGGTCAGTGTCATCCGCGTTCCAATTCTCGGCGTGGATCTTTTGTAAAAATCTTCCGAACAGCTGTGCTGTCCCCACCAACCGCAATAAAAGTTATGTATGTTCATAACATGTATTCGGTTTAGAGCGACAACTAATAAAACAATTACTTAATGATCTTACAAACTTCGTTCAATTAAGTTAAACGGGAACATTAAAAAGAGGCTCAAAAAAATGTGTGGATAATTTGCGGTATAAATAATTATAAGTTTCAACCTGTGAACGGATCTTACTTTTATTTCTTGGATTTACATATTGATTGCGAAGGTCGTTATCTAATATTCGTGCTTTGACGTTATCCTGCAATTGTATCTGCAAAAGGTCTTTGATTTCTTCCTGTAATTTTTTCTCAAGAATAGGGCAGGCAGCTTCCACCCTGTGATCAATATTTCGTACCATCCAATCGGCAGAAGAAATAAATACTTTTTCTTTTCCACCATTGTGAAATATCATTACCCTCGCATGTTCAAGATACTCATCAATAATGCTAATGGCTTGTATCGCTTTCCTGAATTTTTTATTTTCCGTGTACATGCAGCAAATACCTCGTATGATCAGTTTTATTTCAACACCTGCTTTTGCTGCGTCATTTAATTTCTCTATCAGCTGAATATCACTGAGTGAATTTAATTTAAGAATGATAGAAGCAGGTTTCTTGTGCTGCGCATTTTTTATTTCTTTGTTTACAAATGATATAAATTGTTTGCGCATGGAAACAGGGCTTACTATAAGCGTCTTGCACGCCTTCAAATATGATTCTCTTGTTTTAGGAAGTTCGAGGTAAGTAAAAATGCGGTTCACATCAGCCATAATGTTCCTGTCGGAAGTAAGCAGGCAATGGTCACTGTAAGCAAGCGCAGTTTTTTCATTCAGGTTGCCGGTGCTTACAAAACCATAATGGGTGGTTACATTGTTTACTCTTTTTTTAATGAGGCATAATTTTGCATGCACTTTAAATTCGGGCACGCCCAATAAAACTTTTACACCAGCTTCTTCCAGTTCATTCTTCCATTCAAGGTTTGCTTCTTCATCAAACCTGGCCCTGATCTCTAACACCACGGTTACATGCTTTCCGTTTCTTACAGCATTGGTAATGGCGTTGATGATCTTTGATCTTGATGCGAGCCTGTAACAAGTGATTTTAATGCTCACTACATCAGGATCAATGGCAGCTTCACGCAACAGGTCAATAACACTGTTGAATGAGTGATAAGGAAAGTGTAGCATCACATCTTTTTCCAGCACCACATTGGTAACGCTGCTGGCAAAACGCAAAGCAGGGTGGGTGAATGGTTTTTTTCTCTGTCCCTTTTGAGTAAAAACAGCATCAGGGAAATTTATAAAGTCTTTAAAATTATGGATGCGTGAACCTGGGATTAGGTTATCCTTTTGGGAGAACCCCAATCTTTTAGTTAAGTAAGCAAGTAAAACAGGATCAATTTCTTTATCATAAACAAATCGTACAGGCTTTCCTTTTTTTCGGTTCTTTAATCCCTTTTCTATTTTTTGGATCAGTGATGTTGATACATCATTATCAATATCAATCTCAGCGTCTCTTGTTACTTTAATGGTGTGTGCAGAAAATTCATCGTAACCAAAAAATGAAAATATATTTGGCAACGCATACCTGATAACATCATCCAGTAAAATAATATACTGTTCATCATTTTTTGATGGCAAAATCAGGAAGCGTGATAATTGCCTGGAGGGAATGGACACCAATGCAAATTTTTGCGGAATAGATCCATCTTTTTTTGAAAGCTTGCAAGCCAGGTAAATGGATTTATCATTCAATACCGGGAAGCCATGAATGCTTTCTATCATTAATGGTACAATATGGCTCCTTACTTCTTCATTAAAATATTCCAGGACAAATTTTTGCTGCGCAACATTTAATCTTTTCTCATTTACAAAATTGATCTTTTGTTTTTTTAGTTCTCGTAATATATCTTCCCAAACGCGTTCAAATTCTGTTTGCTGGGCAACTGTTTTTTCCTGTATTTCTTCCAGGATACTTTCAGGATCTTCTTCCAGGTGCATTTTTGCTTTGCTGCCCAGTTCGATCATTTTTTTTAATGCAGCAACCCTTACCCTAAAAAACTCATCCAGGTTATTTGAAAAGATCCCTAAAAAACGAATGCGTTCTTTTAATGGTACTGCATCATCTGCCGCTTCCTGTAACACACGGCTGTTGAATGCAAGCCAGCTGATATCTCTAATTATCGTTTTTCGTTTGTGCATTGTGTTAGACTTCGCTCCCGACATATCCTGGCAGCAAGAAATTTTATAAAATAAAAACTGAAATTAAATTCTTCTGATGCCGAAATGCTTTTTTCAATATTAAATTATGATGAAATTATTTTATAACAATTAATACTTGTCTGTCAGCTTAAGCATGTCGAAGGCGATATTTTGAATTAACCCGACTTCGACAAGCTCAGCCTGACATTTTTTTTGTTGGCACAGCTTTAATTTCTAATTGGTATTAGCCTGTAAAAATCATGAATGTACTTTCATTTTTTCAATGATAGCTGTTGTTGATATTCCTTCTACAATTTTTGCAAGTTTTACTTCACCGCCATTGGCAATTACTTCTTTTGAGCCGGCAATTTGTTCAACAGTATAATCGCCACCCTTTACCATTACATCGGGCAACAATGCTTTTACAAGTTCAAGTGGTGTATCTTCTTCAAAAATGATAATGGCATCGGTCATGGTTAATGCAGCAAGTAATAAAGCACGGGCCTGTTCATTATTTACCGGGCGTGATGGTCCTTTTAATCTTTTTACAGAAGCATCGGCATTTACGGCAGTTATCAATATATCTCCAAAAGCAGCAGCTTCGCTTAATGAAGCAATATGTCCTTCATGAAGAATATCAAATACACCGTTTGTAAAAACGATCTTTTTATTTTTCAGTCTCCATCTTGTTACCTGTTTTTTCAATTCATCCAGGTTGAATATCTTCTCCGGTATCGCTTGAACTGACTTCATTTTTTTTTCTGTTAAGAATGGGTAAAAGTATTAGTGCTAAAAAACCAGCTAAAAGTACGATGCTTGTTGTAATGCCCCAGATAAGAGAGCCAAAAGCTTGTCCCAATGGATCATCTATATGATATCTTTTCAGCGTTTCCATAACAAAGATCGGGAACATGCCAATGCCATTGGGAGTGATCATCATAGCAAGTGAAGCCACCATCAATACAGAGCACGCTGCTTTGATACTTAAATGTGCAGTTCCTTCCATCGCAAAAAAGCCCACATATATTTGTAACAGGTACATCGCCCATATAAATAATGTGTGCAGTATAAATGCACGCTTGTGTTTTAAATGTTCTATTGATTTGAAACCTTCAATGATATCTTTTAAAAATATATTGATCTTATTGATGATCTTATTGTTCGGAAATCTTTTCAGTAATAATTTGATTAGGTAAAGCACAGTGATTATTATAGCGAAAATGATGATTGCTTTGCCCCATAAGGGCATGCCTGCTGCAGAACCGGTAACGGTTTCTATTTTTTCTTTTGCAAAACTTCCGATCACATTTATTTGTATAAGGATCGTTATAGCAATGAAAATAATATAGCAGATCACATCAAATGTTCGTTCAACAATAATGGTTCCTACCAGTTTATCGAATTTTAGTTTTTCATACCTTGACAGGAAAGTGCACTTAACAATTTCACCAAAACGTGGCAGTGCTGCGTTCACGAGATAACCGATCATGGTGACGGCAAACACATTTTTCAATTTTGGTTTGTAGCCAAGCGGTTCCATCAGCAACTTCCACCTCATTGATCTACTCAGGTGACTCAGCAGGCTCATAATAACTACAGGAATGAGCAACCAGTAGTTTGCATCATTCAATGCATTATAAAATTCTTTCTTTTCGGCAACATTCATTGAGTCAAACTGCCACCACACAAGAAATATTCCTCCTCCAAGGAAGATGACGTATTGTAATATGGAGAACAATCGTTTACGCATAATCGCCCGTAAGTTACAACTGAGTTTTGAATTATGAGTTTTGAGTTCTGAGTGTGTTTACAATTACTTAAATTCTGAAATAATAACAATGATGCGTATTTATAAAATTATTGTGTAGTAAATCAGTGAATCAGTGGCATTATATTACAAAACAAAATTGTCAATCAATCTTACTTCATTCAAATAAGCTGCTATTAATATAACAGGTTTCGTTTTGCCGTCCCAATCATTTAGTATATGAAGGTCCGATGCATCAGCGATCTCTGCATAATCAACTTTAAAACCCCGTTCGGATAAAAACGCATTGGCTTTTTGTTTTATTTCTTTAAGTGACCCTGGTTTCAATTCGTTTTTTATAAAAGACAATGTTTCGAAAATACGCACGGCTTGTTTTCTTTCTGCCTCATCTAACCTTGCATTTCTGCTGCTCATAGCAAGTCCATCGTTTTCCCGGATTGTTTTTTCAATATGAATAACAGCATTTATATTTCTAAGCTGCATCATTTTTTTTATGACCATACATTGCTGATAATCTTTTTGCCCAAGGTAAAGAATATCAGGTCTTACTATTGTAAGAAGCCGATCAACTACTTTACATACACCCTGGTAGTGGCCCGGCCTGTATGCTCCTTCTAATAAAGTTTCAAGGTAACCGAGGTTGTAAAAAGGAAATTCAAGTCCTTTAGGGTAGATCTCATCAACAGCAGGAAGAAATAAAACATCGCATCCGCTTTCTTCCAGTTTGTCAATATCAATTTCAATTGTAATGGGATATTTTTCAAAATCTGAAGCATTATTAAACTGGGTTGGGTTTACAAAAATGCTGCAAACAGTGACCTGGCTTTCTTTTTTACTGGCGTTTATCAATGAAATATGTCCCATATGAAGAGCGCCCATAGTAGGCACAAAGCCAATTGTTTTCTCCGCTTTTTTTTGCTTTTCAATAAACTCAGACAGCTCAGTAACCTTTTTAAAAATGATCATTAGAAGAGATTAAAATGTCTACAAAACCTTATGCAGTAACAATTTCGATAAAATATCAGTACCTTTGCGCACCATTTGAAAAATATTACTGCATCCAATCAAGCACAAATGTCAACAAAAAAAAGAATTTTATTCATTGCAAACGAAATGTCGCCTTATCTGGAGCTGACTGAGTTTGCTGAAGTTGTTAATAAACTGGCTGTTTTGTCTAACGACAATAACATGGAAGTAAGATGCATTATGCCACGTTTTGGTGTAATCAATGAAAGAAGACATCGTCTTCATGAGGTTGTGAGGCTTTCGGGAATAAATGTTTCGATTGATAATGATGATTACCCATTGGTAATAAAAGTGGCTTCTCTTCCCAATGCAAGATTGCAGATCTATTTTCTTGATAATGAAGATTATTTCAAACGCAAGTCAATTTTTACTGATGAAAAGGACAAGTTTTTTGATGATAATGGTTTAAGGGCCGTATTGTTTTGTAAAGGAGCTTTGGAAACAGTAAAGAAATTTGGATGGCCTCCTGATATCATTCATTGCAGCGGCTGGATGACAGGTCTTATACCAATGTTTATTAGAGTAGCTTATAAAAAAGAACCTGTATTCAGCAATAGCAAAATTGTATTCACGATCGGGCATAATACATTTAAAGAAAAGCTTGGTGCAGATTTTTTAAAATTAGCTACCATTAATGACCACGTTACAAAAAAAGAACTGGAGCCATTTAAAGATATTAATAATGTAGCCATGTTCAGGGGTGGAGCAACTTATGCAGATGCAGTCACTTTTGGTGCAGCGGATGTTGATAAAAAACTGGTTGATGAATTTTCAAAAGTGAAAGGAAAAAAGCTGTTGAAATTTAATGCAGAGAATGATTTAACAGACTATTTACAATTATATACCGACCTTTCCAAATAGAAAAAAACCAACCCATTTTTTAAATTTACACGAGTGACTAACAGAATTGTATCCTTAGCCTTAGCAGGCTTTCTCATCATTATATTTTTTAGCTGGAGCTGTACAAAATTAGATACTACAACCATTGGTAGTGACCTCTTGCCTGCAGTAGATAACATCAATACATTTGCCGACACATTAGATATAAATACTTTGCAGGGAGTATTTGATGATTCAACTAAACTAACTGTAAGCAACACCGCCGAAAATTATGTTTTTGGTATGACGAATGATCCATTGTTGGGCCAGACAAATGCCACGCTGTTTCTTCAACTTAAACCTAACTTTTATCCATATTATTATGGTAGCACAGGTGATACATTAATTACCATTGACTCTGTAGTTCTTTGTCTTGCTTACAAAGCAATATATGGTGATACATTAACTCCTATAATATTACAGGTAAATGCGGTAGATCCAAATCAGCATGATGAGTGGGATTCATTAGGAACTTATGCCAATCCGAGTCTGAGAAAAATCAGTTATGGGCCTGCTGTAACTGACGTTCTCGGAACAAGTACCAGTCCGCTGAATCTTGCATCTCTTCCTTTATATCATTTAATCGGGAAGGGGAAAGATTCAGTGATTAACCAGATAAGGATACCGCTTACCAATGACGTGCTCATACGCAACAAGCTCTTAACTGCAGATTCAACTATTGGTATATTTAGCAGGGATACTTTATTCAGAACTGGCTTTAATAATGGATTTGCCATTTCTATGACGAGTGGAAATGCATTGATTTATACCCAGCTATCTGATCCAATGACGAGGCTTGAAATTCATTATAAACGAAAGAACGGTACGGCTGTTCCATTGGATACAAGCTTTAGTTATTTTGTTTATAATAATGGAGCCAATGGTGATGCTTCTCCAAGACGTGGCGCAGTTGCTGATAAAATTCTTCGTACTAGAAATGCATTACCCAATCCAGGCGACCAGGAAATTTATTTGCAGACCGCACCAGGTACTTATGCAAGTCTTAAGATACCCGGTCTGACTAACTATCCAAACCGCATTATACACCGTGCAGAAATAATAATGGAAGAAATTCCAACAGATCCTGTCAGTGATGGATATTTTAAAGAGCCGAATTATTTATATATTGACCTTGTAGATTCAGGAACAGCAAAATGGAAACCTATTTACCATGATCTTAATCCGTCTTATTTATATGATCCGGATTATAAATCGGGGCTTCCCTATTATCCTTCCAATCAACAAGTGGATTTCAGTTATTATGGTGGTACCAAAAAACTGGTTGCAGATGCATCTGCACCTGGTGGCACCAGGTCAAACTATTCTATAAACATAACAAGGTATGTTCAACAAATTGCTACGAAGCAAACGCCTAATTATGAACTGCGCCTGTATCCTGCATATGATATAATATATCCACAATATGCGGCAACAGTAATACCATATCCCAACCTTATTGCAGCAGGCCGGGTAAGATTAGGAGGTGGACACCCAGTTGATCCAAAATACAGAATGCGCCTTCGGATACTTTATTCCAATATAAAATAAAGAATCTTTCAACATTTATATAAGTCCTTCCGTATAATAACCGGAAGGACTTTGCGTTTTAAGCGCCACACCCTTATCTTTGCAATCTTAAAAAAAATATATGCCTTATTTATTTACTTCAGAATCTGTTAGTGAAGGACATCCGGATAAAGTAGCAGATCAGATCAGTGACGCACTGATAGATAATTTTTTAGCTTTTGATCCGACAAGTAAAGTTGCCTGTGAAACACTTGTAACAACCGGGCAGGTAATACTTGCAGGTGAAGTTAAAAGTAAAGCTTACCTCGATGTGCAGGAAATTGCAAGAGGAGTTATCCGCAAGATCGGGTATACCAAAAGTGAATATATGTTTGAAGCCAATTCATGTGGTATCCTTTCTGCTATACATGAACAATCAGGAGATATCAACCAGGGAGTTGATCGTAAAAAGAAAGAAGAACAAGGAGCCGGCGACCAGGGAATGATGTTTGGTTATGCAACCAATGAAACAGAAGATTACATGCCATTGGCTTTAAACCTTGCCCATAAATTATTGGAAGAACTTGCTGCATTAAGAAGGGAGAACAAGCAGATCAAATATCTTCGTCCCGATGCAAAGAGCCAGGTTACTTTGGAATATGATGATAACAACCAACCGGTTCGTATAGACGCAATCGTTGTATCAACGCAGCACGATGATTTCTCAAAAAATGATGAAGCTATGCTAGCGAAGATCAAGAAAGATATTATCAATATTTTGATCCCCAGGGTTAAAGCGAAGTATCCAAAATATTCTCATCTTTTTACTAATAAGATCAAGTATCACATCAACCCAACAGGAAAATTTGTGATTGGTGGCCCACACGGAGATACAGGTTTAACTGGCCGTAAGATCATTGTTGATACTTATGGTGGTAAAGGAGCGCATGGCGGTGGTGCGTTCAGTGGTAAAGATCCAAGTAAGGTTGACAGGAGTGCTGCTTATGCAACACGTCACATTGCAAAGAATCTTGTTGCTGCAGGTTTGTGTACAGAAGTATTGGTACAAGTTAGTTACGCTATTGGTGTTGCACAACCTACAAGCATAAACGTAGTTACTTATGGTACTGCAAAAGTGGATCTTACTGACGGACAGATTGCAGATAAGATCATGAAAATGCCTTGCTTCGATATGCGTCCTTACTTTATCGAACAACGTTTGAAATTACGCAACCCTATGTACAGTGAAACTGCTGCATACGGGCACATGGGACGTAAAAATGAAATAGTAGAAAAGACCTTCGTTTCTCCTGATGGAAAAGTTATCAAGAAAAAAGTAGAACTTTTTACCTGGGAAAAACTGGATGCAGTGAAAGATGTGAAGAAGGCTTTTGGATTGTAATAACGGCCCCCTAAATCCCCCGGAGGGGAAATTGCGGAGTTTATAATAAATTAAAGTTTACACCTGTCTTTGTGGTGTAAACTTTTTTAATTTAAGGCATTCTTTGTTTGTATTAATAAAACTTAATTTTGTTTCGTGAAAAATTTCAGGCATCAACATCAACGTCCCAAAAAAAATACTTTGGTTATCGGCAGGGAAGCCGTTATAAAGGCCATGCAGGAAGGAAAGCAATTAGATCGTATATGGTTGCAATCTACTGTTCATGGACCGGTAATAGATGAGTTAAAAAAACTTGCAGCAGAATATCTTGTGCCCATTAATAAAGTGCCTGTTGAAAAATTAAATGGTTTCAACATCAGCAATCATGAAGGTTGTGTAGCACAAATATCAAAAATTCAATACCAGGATCTGCAGCAGGTAATTTCATTTGTAGTTGATAAAGGAGAATCTCCATTGTTTTTAATGCTGGATGGCATTACCGATATCAGGAACATAGGCGGTATTGCCAGAAGCGCTTTTTGTTTTGGTGTACATGCGATCATCATTCCTGAAAAAGGAGTAGGAGCATTGAATGAAGACGCTATACTAACATCTGCAGGAGCATTGGAAGAAATTGCAGTGTGCCGTGTTAACAGCCTGATGAAAGCCGTTGATGATCTGCACATGAATGGCATAAAAGTTTTTGCAAGTGAAATGAAAGCAGGAAAAAAAGTTTTCGATTGCAATTTTTCCGAACCATGCGCCATTGTGATGGGCGGAGAGGAGCATGGTATTTACCCTGCGTTAATGAAAATATGCGATGAAAGTTTTCAAATACCAATGACAGGTGATTTTGATTCTTTGAATGTATCTGTTTCTACTGGTATTGTTTTGTATGAAGTGATGAAGCAACGGAGTTAATAGGTTAATGAAGTTGATGCCGTTAACTAATTTAAAAACCTTTCAACTATATCAACTTAGTTAACCTTTCAACTGCTATCAATTATACCTTAACAAGGTCCACGTCTTTATTCCTCCACCGAAAGAAATATCTGTACGTTTAATAAGGCCTACATTTTTTGCCCAGTAGTTGATCGTTTTTTTATATGAAGGATCAGTAGCAACGTTAAACTCACCTATGGTTACTACCACTTCGTTGTAGTTAATGCCTTCTACCAATAAAGAAGTAGCCGGCACATCACTGTTTGCCAGGTAAAATACCTGGAGAATATCAGTACTTGTCAAACTTAAGGCGATGGTATCTTTATTAGATAATGTATTAAACGCCATCGATTGAAGACTTGCTGATGCACTTAACCAAATTGAATCCAAACTTCCAGTATATTTTGTAAACTGAAGTTTGAATGTTTCATAATTGGTAGCGGCATAATGAAATCCATTGTATGTGGCCGCACGAAGCAAATCAGAACCTAATTCACTTTTTGTTATAATAATAGAATCAAGAACGCCAGTTGCAGAATCTTTATAGATCCTGTAATGGTTTTCGGGAAGTTGTACGTATGGAAGTGCTTTTGTTGTATACTTTATTGAGTAAGTATCCTCGAATGGGTTATGTTCTTTTTTACAACTTAAAAATATTACTGCCAGTAAACTTGTTGTCAATAAGTATTTAATGTATTTCATGGACTGTTGTTTTAATGATTGATATTAAAGATATTATTTTTTAAACCGAACCCTATATGCCAAAGCTATTTTAATATAGAGATTATCATTCACATCAGCATCGTATTTTGATACATGCTTTATTCCTGTTCTTATTTTCCTGAGTATTGAATGGCCAGCCTCAACGTTAAGAACAATATTTTTATTAAGATAACTATCGAGGTACAATCCCAATTGATTTTCATCAATGCGCCAATAACCATTTCCCATTCCATACGAATTTGTTATTGCCCTGAAAGCTGCGCCATAGTAAAAATGGTTATTTAATTTATGTTCATAGGTAAGGTTGCCAGGTAATATGCCAAACAGGTTGTCCCTTGGCGTTATGTTCCAGTCAATTCCCAGCAATGGTATTACAAATACGCCAAACAATTCATTGTTTATATAAAGGCCGAGTTTGTAGGTAAGCTTTCCACTTTTCTTATAACCAACAATGAATGCGCCACCTCCCTGCGCTTTTGTTTTTTTATCAATGCTGCTGTCATTCATTCTTACAATGGCCGTTAATAAAAAATTCCATTTGCTATGAGGAATTGTTTTTGACAATGTTACCGGTAAACCAACGCTGTAATAATTTTGTTTTTTATTATTATTGATCTGTGATGACCATTGCTCGTAGAAAGGGCTGAATATAACCGCATCTTTTTTATTCTTAAACTGTATAGGAAGATTTGTACCTGCGCCCAAAAGATGTAACCTAAGATCATTTTTATTTTGATTGATGAAACCAGTATTTGGACTGTTTGTGTATTTAAGATTAATAATGTCAAGAAAAGGTTGTGCTTTTGATTCGCTTGAAAAAAATAAACAAGCCGACATAATAAATAAAACAAATAAAAGACTGTTCGCTTTTTTAATTAATTTATTCTTCTTCATGTATTCAATTTTACTAAATGTCGGGTATTTTAATTACCAAATCTTCAAATTTCCAAATCACCAAATTATCCTGGTGGTGAAAATAAGTATTGCAATTTCGCTTTCCATCCTTTATTTTTTAATACACCCTTACTTACTTCGAAAAATTCATGTAAAATGATCCTCATTGGATTGTGTGTATGAATGTTGTGTGTAATGCCATAAACAGGTGGCACCGTTTCTTTTGCATAAGTGCCAAATAAGTGATCGTAGAACATAAATATGCCGCCGAGATTTTTGTCAATGTATTCGGGATTGCTTGCATGATGAACACGATGATTAGAAGGTGTGTTGAAGATCCAGTCAAGTACTCCAAGTTTTTTGACCTTCCCGGTATGAACAATAAAATTCAGGCTTGCAGTGAATGATTCAATAAACAATACCATTGGAGCAGGAAATCCAAGCAAACATAAAGGCGACCAAAACAGGAACCGATAAAACAGGTGAATAAAATTTGTACGCAATGCTGTTGACAAATTAAAATATTCAGAAGAATGATGCGTGGAATGTGCAGCCCAAAAGATGCGTGTTCTG
Organism: Ferruginibacter sp.; assembly: GCA_039934735.1. Classification (GTDB taxonomy): domain Bacteria; phylum Bacteroidota; class Bacteroidia; order Chitinophagales; family Chitinophagaceae; genus Ferruginibacter. Next base: position 12,043 of record JBDTLP010000010.1, read on the forward strand.
TGGCCCAACCAATGATAGGTATAACCAATAAAGTCGCAGGATAAAATACCTGCTATCCATAACCAGTATGAAACCGCTGGTGTGTAAATGGAAAAATGATATGCAAAAGAAAAAACAGTAAATGCTATTCCTTTCTCAAATATGCCAATGACTATAACGCACACACCGATTAAGAAATTAGCTTTGATATCTTTTATCATATCCTTACCAGGTTTGTGAAGGAGTATCAACGCAAATTCAATAAAAAATGCTGTGAACAATAAAATGGTAACTCCTATATCAAATGATAGCATGATCTTTAATTTTTATGTGGGTATTGATTTGTTTATGCAGTTAAAGAAATAACTTCTTCGACCGGCAATACAGGTGAATAAAATATTTGCTCATACTTTTTTGAATTCAATTTTTTCATTTGCCAGTTCGTTATCATTTTTTTTATAGGTGATGGTAAAATTTTATCCAGTAAAAGAAAGCATTGATTTACCTTTCCAGGGATGATAACTTCTTTTCGGTTCAATAATCCATCAATGGCAATGCGTGCAACTTCTTTAGGTTCCATAACGGACTGGCGGGCCAGCCAACTGGTTGTTTTGTTTAACAGAATAATAGAAGTGTTTGTGTTCATACTGCCGGGACAAATAACACTTACATGTATGCCTTCTGAACTCAATTCCCTTCGCAGGCTTTTTGAAAAGAAATAGATATATGATTTGGTTGCACCATAAACCTGTTTTTTTGCGAGGAAGAAAAAACAACTCAGGCTTCCTACATTGAGGATATAGGAAGGACTGTTTTTTTCTAATGCCGGTACAAACAAACGTGTCAATAATGTAGTGGCCATTATGTTCAGCTTTATTTGTTTCTGGTATAATTGTATCGTGCCTTCACTGAAAAGCATGGTACTGCCTATACCAGCATTGTTGATAAGCATGTTGATCTTTACCTGTAGTGCTTTTATTTCTTCAAACAATGCAATACAGTTTTCTTCATTTGAAAGATCTTTTTCTATTGCCACGATATCAACCTGGTAATTTCTTCTTATAAAAGAAGCGAGGTTGTAAAGTTCGGGTCCGGGTAATGCAACAAGTATAAGATTCATCTTGCGTTGGGCACATTCAAGTGCAAGTGCTTTTCCAAATCCTTCACTGGCGCCGGTTATTAAACAATAATATTTATTATGCATGATGAATGGTATTTAAAAATTGAATGGTTTTTTTTAATGCATCTTCCAGCGGCGTGATTGTATATCCAAGTTCCCTGCTTGCTTTATCACTCGAGAAAGTATAGTTACTAAAAAAAATATCCGTTGACTTTATGGTAAAATAGGGAGGTGTACCTGTGATCTTATAATTCAGTTGTTGCAACAGTGCCCATCCTTTAATTATGTTTGCAGGCAGTTGTACGATATGTCCCACGCTGCAGGAAATATTACGAATGCGATCAAAGAATTCCCGGTATGTAATATTGAATCCGCCTAAAATATATTTTTCACCACTGTTCCCTTTTTCCATGGCAAGCAAATGGCCCTTAATGATATCGTCTATATAAGCAAAGCATGCCTTGTAGGTGCCGGGCGCAGGAATAAAAGCGATTCCCTTTTTTAAAAATTTATCTATAATTGCATTTGTAGTTAAAGTATGGGAAACATTTCCCGGGCCATATACTTTTGAGGGACAAACCAAAACAACATTCATCCCTTTCTTCGCATATTCGAGTACGATATCTTCGCTCATTTTCTTTGATAACTCATAGTCTATTGCAAAACCATTGATGCGTGGATCATTTTCGCTCATTGGTTCATTGAGCGAAGGGCCGATAACACCACAGGTACTGGTTACAACAGATCTTTCTACACCAGTTTGCAAAGCTGTGTTCAAAACATTTAATGTGCCCTCAATATTAACTTTATAAAATACAGATAAATCTTTGGCCCACACACCAACTTTAGCTGCAGTATGATAAACCTGGCGACAACCCTGCATCGCATTCAATAAACTTTCTTTATCAAGGATGTCGCCTTTAAAGATGCTGATATTCTGATGTTGCAATAATTCTTTTGAAGAAGATGACCGTACAAGTGCATGAACCTGGTGCCCCATGCAGGCGAGCGTATGGGCAAGATGATTACCAATATAACCTGTTGCCCCGGTAACTAAAATTTTCATCTCGTAGGTTTTAATCTGGTTAAAAAATAATTGATCACGGGTATTTCATGTGATAGTGAAAGTGTTGTATGAATTAAGACAGCGGGCCAAACCGCATGAATGGAAATACAACAACTGCAAAGAATCAATCCAAACGGGATGCAGCCAAGCATTTCTTTTTTATTGGTAAATACATGTATTATAACGGTTAGCCCTGTACTGATCATGATTGCAATGGGGGCACCATACCATTCTATACAACTAAAAAGTAATAAGCCACGAAAAAATATTTCATAAGCGCAGAGGAATAATATTCTTGCAATAAAATATTGAGTCAGCCATTTATTGGATAAGATATAGATCTGTAATGAACCACTGTGTATCTTATTGGCTTCATGCAATGCAGTAGAAGCAAATAGCAGTAATAAAATAATAAATAAACAACAATCAGAGATAGTTGATTTAACATTAATTGATAACAGTTCAGTAAACTGTTGCTGAAAAAATAAAGATGGTAACAATCCGAAGAAAAATATTCCTGCAATATGTAAACTGATCAATAGCGTGCTGTTTTTTGTAAATATTCCTTTTGTATTGAATAACCTGTTGCTATTGTTAAATTTGCTTAAACCCGTAAGTATAAACATAGTGACAAAACAAAAAGAAAATAATAATTGAGCATTGTGGATATGCATGATCATTTTTTAAGGATTTAAAATTACCTCTGCTGAATAAAAAGAATGTTCGATCTCTATCCTGGAACAAGTTCCATGGGTATAATAATAACAATTGCTGTCTCCATTGGGAAAAACAACTTTGTAACCGCCATCTTTTGTTTTAGTGATATTGGCAAAACATTCATGCTTATCGCAATACACTCTTTTTACTGTTACAGGTTCTATGAAATAAAGACACAACAGGTTAAAATAAATGCCAGGAAAACTTAATTGCTCATTCTCATCATCTTCTGACACTTCATAGTGATCACCTGTGAAGCGTGTTTGCTTATTTAATTTTACATTGTCATTGGTTTTGTGATATTGACTTGAAAAAATAAGTTTACCATTTGAGAATTTTGCTGTTTCAAGAACTGTTGCAGTAAAAGAAAATATTATCCTGAAGTTGATTGTTGAATTCAATGTCATGCTGCAAACATTATCAGCATATGTTCTTTCCAGTTTCATCCATCCGATCTCATTGCCATTGCAGATAATTTTATAATTCAGTTTCTGGCCATGAGCACTTATGATCACGCTGCCGAGAAGTAATAATGCAAGTATATAAATGAAAGGTTTAATTATTTTTTTTATTATGAGAATACCTGTTTCAATGATCAATTCTTTTCTTTTCTGATCCCTTGTTTTTTTAAATAACAGGTAAAGCAGTAGCGGTATCATGATGTATGATATTAGTGGTGGAAATATATTTTATGGAAACCGGGAAGTTTTAAGTCATCAATTATTTCTTAACAGCACATAATTTTTAGCCACATTAGCACCGGAAAAAGTTTGCCATTTTATAAGGCCGATACCTTTAGCCCAGTAAAAAATATCTTTAGTATAATATTGGCTGGTAGTATCCTGTACTCCATTATCAGTTGTTGCAATAAAAACATCGTTGTATGTTTTTCCCTCAATGACAATAGAAATGCCAGGCCCGTTTGTTTCTGAAAATTTAAATAGTGCGTTCGAAAATGGGGACAATTCATTTAGTTCCACTTCAATTGTATCACTCGAAGTATATGGTTTGCGAAATATTGTTTCAGCTCCAGCCCTAAACCATGCTGTTTGTACATTTCCTGTAAACTTTGTAAGTGTTAAACTATATTTTTCATAATAGTGTGCAGGCGTTTCATCCCAGGTAGTATAATCGAAGGTCAGTTTTACTTTGGGAACAAATGTGCTTTCAAGTTTACTTTCAGTTGCGATCATAGAATCAATTAAAGAGGTAACAGAATCTTTATAAATAAAATATTTCCCCTCCGTTAAGTTTACATAATCCAATGCGTGACGGGAAAAGGATAAGTGATAAGTTTCATCCGAACTGTTATCTGTAAGAGTAACTTTTGCACAACTTTGAAACAAAAGACTGCTTATAAAAATCAGTAAAAGGATTGAATGATTATATTTCATAAAATTATTTTTTATTGTTTGAAATATTGTGATAAGATTTATTGTTTGCTCATGTAACCCATCAATTGTTTCGTAGCAACGTGTATGTTTTTATTGAACTCCCGCTAATGGTTGTACGCTTAATAAGTCCCCTTAGTTTTGCCCAGTAACAAATTGATTTTCTAAATGCCGGATCGGTGCTGTCATATCCGTTAGTGCCTATATATTCAACAACATTGTCATAATTTTTTCCTTCAACGATCATTGATAAATTTGAATGGCTCGATTCCGAACCCTGAAAGATCGCAAAATGATCAATTTCATCTACCATGAAAACATAGACGGTATCAATGGAACTATAATAACCCTTATTTGCATCTGCTTTTCCAGCGAGCCACAGCGTTTGGCCACTTCCATCAAATTTTGTAAGTTGAAGATCATAACTTTCATAATTATGATTTGGATAGTCAATTAAGCTATTGTTTCCGGGAACGAAAGTGTTGTAGAGGTCGCTTTTAGTTACAATGACAGAATCTTCCTGGGTGGTTGCAGAATCTTTATACACAAGGTATTTCCCCTGTTCCATTTTTATATAGCTTAATGCATTGTCAGATAAAGACCACTGATCAACACATACATCTTTATCTTTTTTACAACCCTGGCATAATAAAAAGAATGCAGCGGTAAAAACTAAAAAGATTGAATTAGAATATTTCATATGATTTTTTAGAAGTAAAAATGTTTACTATAAGAATTATTGCTTGCTAAATGTCCATGCAAAAGTATAGCGTATAGATCCAATCGTTATGTGCTGAAATCCTACAAGTGTATTATCACTGATAGAAGATATTGTCAAAGAAACATTTTGGCTATCATGTTCGGAATAATACATCAGCTCTTTGATATCAGAATTATAGGTCCAGTTGCCACCAAAAACTTGTGACTCTGTTGTATTACATTTTGTATGGTTATTGTTTACAGTCAAACTTCCATCTTCATTAAATGTATAAAGGTCATCTCTTTTACAAGTATCAATATCCGGGTAAATATCCTGGTTGTAAAATATATCCAGCTTTGCCGTTAGTTTCCAGTTTTTATTTTCCAACAATGGTAATGTTGTTGTGTCAGCATAACGTCTATCTTTTTTACATGATAGCATTAGGAAGGATCCTGCGATCAATATTAAAATGAGTAAAGCGTTTGTTTGTTTCATAACATTTATTTTTGAAAATGATGATGCTTAAATACGGAAGTTGTTCAATGCGATAGGGAGAACTTCCCTAAAGGTATTCTTATAGCCAGCCCTGTGATAGTTTTATTGGATAGTCCTGGTATGCCCGATGCTGTTTTCTCATTTGCCAACATTAATTTGGCTTTATGGTTTAATCTTAAGCTTTGTACAAGAAGGGGGATACTTGTAAACATACTGGAAATGCCCATGACTATTAATATTGGGGATATGATCGTATTGTCATGAGTAAATACAGCAAGGCTGATCACAGTAAGAGCAGTTCCGCCGACCATACAGGTCCATCCTGCGTCACTAAAATTTTTACTTTTTAAAACAAGATGGTCCCTTGAGGATATTTTTGGATTTGTTGTTAAAGAAGTTTGCTGTGCGTAACTCCATGTCATTACGAAGATCAGTAGCGTAGTTAAAATGGGCTTTTTCATTTTAATGTTTTGGTGAAAATTTCAATAAGTCAAAACTATGTTACTGAAATTCGAAATCATAATTGATATATCCGGTATAGCAATGACCTTTGGTATATACTGCCTATTAGCCTGGATAAATAATAAACTTCCCTAATATTTTGCAAAAAATACTAATATGACTATCTTCCCTTGCAGAAATTACCAAACTATTAAAGTGCATTTGCAATAATTACTAAAAAAACTGCCATGGAAGGGATCGGCGTACAGCAACTTTTTTTTCAGCATATTAAAGTAAATCTGCCGCCACATTTGTCATTGGTGGATGAAGTAGCAGAATTGCTTGATATCAGCAACGACAGTGCTTATCGCCGTATCAGGGGAGAAAAGCCCATCAGCCTGGAAGAGATACAGAAATTATGCAGCCATTATAAGGTTTCTATGGACCAGTTTCTTCAACTGAAAACAGATAATTTTATTTTTTCCGGGATACTCAATAGCAATTCGCAGGATGCATTTGAAAATTATATGACGAACCTGCTCCAGAATTTTCAATTTGTAAATAGTTTCAACAGGAAGCATTTGTATATCCTGATGAAGGATATTCCTCCTTTCATGTATTTTCATATAAATGAACTCGCTGCATTCAAATATTTTTTTTGGATGAAGTCGATCCTCAATTATGATAGCATGAAGAACGTGAAGTTTTCAACGGATGATCCAATGTATGAGCCTTTTTATCCAACAGGGAAAAAAATTGTGGATTTGTATAATAAAATCCCTGTTACAGAAATATGGAACATAGAAAGCATCAATAGTACATTGAGACAAGTAAATTTTTATGTTGAATCTGGTGCTTTTAAGAGTATAAACGAAGCAAAATTATTGTACAGCAAATTTGAAGAGCTGATCAATCATCTTGAAAAGCAGGCAGAGTTTGGATGTAAATTTAATATAGGTGAAAAACCTGTAAAGGGAGCTGCCTCTTATAATCTCTTTGTAAATGAATTGATACTGGGTGATAATACTTATTTGGCAGAACTGGAAGACATGCGCATTAGTTTCTTAAATCATAGTGTACTTTATTTTGTTGCCACAAGAGATGCAAGATTCAATGATGCGATACATAACAACCTGCAGAATCTTATGAAAAAATCAACCATGATCAGTACGATCGGGGAGAAGGAGCGGGTAACATTTTTCAACCTGCTGCGGGAGAAGATTCATGAGCGCATGGTATTGCTTAAGTAACTCTTACTTACCTTTGTGCCAATATGAATACAAACATTAAATTAGTAGAGTGCCCCCGTGATGCGATGCAAGGATGGCCTCATTTTATTCCTACAGAAAAAAAAATTGAATATATTAATGCGTTATTGAAAGTTGGTTTTGATACAATCGACTTTGGAAGTTTTGTATCGCCAAAAGCAATTCCACAAATGGCAGATACGGTTGATGTGTTGAAAGGTTTACAACTTGATAATAAGAAATCAAAACTGCTTGCCATCATTGCTAATAAGCGTGGAGCAGAAGATGCACTTTTACATGATGAAATATCATATCTCGGTTTTCCATTTTCTATTTCAGAAACATTTCAGCAGCGCAATACAAATTCATCTATCGCAACATCTTTTGAAACAGTGAGTACTATTCAAAATCTTTGTGTAAAAAATAAAAAAGAACTCGTTGTTTATATTTCCATGGGATTTGGAAATCCTTATGGCGATCCTTATGATGAATCGATTGTTTATGAATGGGTAAATAAAATGGCAGGGCTTGATATACGCATTATTTCTTTGGCAGATACGGTTGGCCTTGCAACAAAAGAGCAGGTAAGCCGTGTTACAAAATATGTCATCGATGCATTGCCGCATATTGAAACGGGTGTGCATTTACATTCGGCTCCCCATAACCGTAAGGAAAAGCTGGATGCAGCGTTGAATGCAGGATGTAAAAGATTTGATTCAGCCATTAAAGGAATAGGAGGATGCCCAATGGCAGGTGATGATCTTGTAGGAAATATGGATACAGAAATTATGATCAGTCATTTTGAAAAATCAGGTCATTCGATTAATATTGATATTGATCAACTTGGTATTTGTAACAGGCTGGCTTCAGAAATATTTATATAATCATTAATCAGTGTCATGGATTTTCATGCAGAGTTTTTTCCAAAAGCATTTTCAAAAAAGATCAATCACCGCAATAAATTATTGTTGGTGGGATCCTGTTTTACAGAACAGATTGGAAACAAATTGGCTGCACATAAATTCAATGTGTTGGAAAATCCCCATGGTATTTTATTTAATCCTGTAAGTATTGCACGTGCGGTTGCTTCTTATGCAGCAGGAACCATTTATAAAGAAGATGATCTTTTTTATTACAATGAATTGTGGGGAAGCTGGCAGCATCATACAAAATTTTCGAATATAGATAAAACAAAAGCGCTTGATGCGATCAATCAATCTAAGAAAAAAGCAAACCAGTTTATCAATGAAGCAGATTGGATACTCATCACTTTAGGGTCTGCATTTGTATATGAGAACACTGCTGAGGATAATAAAGATGTTGTTGCCAATTGCCATAAAGTGCCTGCAGATAAATTTTACAGGCGATTGCTTGATGTGCAGGAAGTAAAACATGTTTTAAGTGATATGATGGAAACCGTGAAGGCCATTAATCCATTCGCAAATTTTATTTTTACAATCAGCCCTGTGCGTCACCTTCGTGAAGGCTTTATTGAAAACAACCGCAGCAAAGCAACATTGATCCAGGCTGTTCATTCGCTTACAGATAATGAAGCTATTTTTTATTTCCCGGCATACGAATTAGTCATTGATGATTTGCGTGACTATCGTTTTTATGCAGAAGATATGGTGCATCCAAATTATGCTGCTACAAATTATGTGTGGGAAAAATTTATTGCAACAGGTATTGATGAAGCTTCGCAGCAATTGATGAAAGATATAGGGGTTGTGATGGCTGCAAGAAATCACAAACCTTTTAATCCTTCTTCTGATCAACATAAAAAATTCCTCAAAATTAATGTTGAAAAAATAAATAAGATAAACAGGGATCATCCTTATATCAATTTAACAGAAGAGTTGAGATTTTTTAATATACATTAAAATTTGTGTGTTTGTTTTGAAGCTTATTGAAACAAAGAGTTGACATCTCCCGAGTTGACATCTCCCGAGATCTCACCCTACAAGTTAAAACCCATTTTTTCATGAGTTGACATCTCCCGAGTTGACATCTCTCGAGATCTCACCCTACAAGTTAAAACCCATTTTTTCATGAGTTGACATCTCCCGGGTTGACATCTCCCGAGATCTCACCCAACAAGTTAAAGCCATTTTTTCATGAGTTGACATCTCCCGAGATCTCACCCTTTTCAATCATCATCGATAGCAGCATCACACGAATAGTAATAATTTGACTGATCATTATGTATCTTGATGAATGCTGCTCTGCCCCCAAACCATTCCAGAAGTTCTTTTCTTAGAAGGGTAGTCGGATTTTCAGAAATAAGCTCGTGGTAAGATGACCATTTATATTCTGAAATTTCTTTTACCAATTTGTGTTTGACTGCATTCGCATTGATGTAAATAACTGTCTGGCTGAATTGGCTCTCCTTATCAGTTAAAACATGCTTGAAAGGCCTGTGAAACAAATTCCCTTTTCGGTTATGAAATTTATTAAATCGAATGGAGTAAGAAATAAAGAACCGCTTAAAAACATTGTCAATGAGATCATGTATTGTAGCTTCCTGGCTTAAAAACTTTCTTTCTGTAATACACAGTTGCTCACTATGCCTGGTATTTAAATAATCATTTATTTCTTCAAAACTTTTTATTCTTACATAAAAGTGAAAATGATTCAGTTGAAGATTCCAGGTAAAAGGTTCTAAAAATGGCGCTGTGTAAAAATTAAACCTCCATAAAAATAAATACCTGTCTGCATCATTAATAAAAAGTAATTCTTTGTTATTAGTTCTGTTGTATACATGATACAATTCATTTTCTACAAATGGCGCTTTATATTTCGTGGGAACACTCATTGATGTCACATCTTTATGTACTAAAGTTGATGCTTATCTATGAATAAGAAAATAGGAAATCACAGGTTTTTAAGTAGTTTTTTCTTCTAAAATGTTGTGTAAAATAACCAGTTGACATCTCGGGGGTTGACATCTCTAGAGATCTCACCCGTGTAAAAATAAGTTTATTTGAAATTCTTTTACAGGAGTATCCTGATTGTTTAGCCTCGGTTGACATCTCGGGAGTTGACATCTCTAGAGATCTCACCCATTCAACTCAATGTATCCTATCTCCTCTAACTTCCTCACTCTCCATTAAACCTTTCTCATATTCCAGCCATTCATTCCATCTTTTCCTTACCACCTTCTTTTCAATATAATGCTCAGCAAGTGTAATAAACAAAGTATAATGCCCTGCTTCACTCTCCATGAATTTGCGGTAAAAATTTCTCATATATTCATCATCCATTCCCTCGCTTAATCTTTTAAAACGCTCGCAGCTTCTTGCTTCTATCAATGCCATTATAAGCATTTGGTCGAGGAAACGCTCCATTGGCCCGCCATCTTTTTTCTGGAATTGTAATAATTTATTTACATAGATGTCTTTTCGTTGCCTGCCCAGTTTCAGATTTCTCTTTTTTAATTCTGCAAGCACCATCCTGAAATGTCCCCATTCTTCGGTAACGATGGAACTCAGTTCTTCGACCATCAACTCCTTTTCAGGATTTTTTTGGATCAGTGAAATGCAGGTGATTGCGGCCTTCTGCTCACAATATGCATGGTCGGTTAATATTTCTTCCAATTGTATTTCTGCAAGATTTACCCAGCGTGGATCGGTAGGTAATTGCAATCCTAAAATGCTTTTTGTATGCTCGCTCAATGGTTCGGCCATGAGCAAAAATAAAAAACGCAGCCCGCTTTACCTTTTTTTATTTTACTTTACATGATACTTCCAAATTATGAGAATAATCCTTTTTGTTTTATCCGCAGCAATAACTGTTGGATTGGTAATTACCTTAAATACAAGTTTAAAAATAGGAGGCAAGCCTGCTCCTGCTTTTGGAAAATTTTTCAGCCCACAACATGGCTTCTGGCAAAATGCTGAAGCAGATGACGAAGATTTTTCAGCTGACCTGAAATTTGGCCAGCTTACAGGAAAAGTAAGTGTGTATCTCGATAAAAGACTGGTGCCACACATTTTTGCAGAAAATGAGAATGATGTTTATTTCGTACAAGGATATCTGCACGCAAAATTCAGGTTATGGCAAATGGAACTTCAAACTCTTGCTGCTGCGGGAAGAGCCAGTGAGATCGTTGGAAATATAGCACTTAACCATGACAGGGAGTTTAGAAGACTGGGAATGGTATATGCTGCTGAAAATTCTTTGAAAGCAATGGAAGCTAATGAATCCATCAAAAAAGAATGTGACGCTTATACAGCGGGTGTGAATGCTTATATCGAAAATCTTCCGGAAAGTAAATTGCCGATTGAATACAAACTGCTCGGCTACAAGCCAGAGAAATGGAGCAATCTTAAAACGGCCTTGTTTTTAAAATACATGTCTTATGATCTTGCTGCACATGAAAATGATTTCGAGATGACGAATGCACAAGCTTATTTTAATACGAAAGATTTTAAGTTATTATACCCGGATATTCAGGATTCACTGGATCCCATCATACCGAGGGGAACTAAATATGCAGAACCAAAAACAGCATTGAAAAATCCTGCATCAGCAGATTCACTTTATTTTAAAAAAGATTCTGTTACCGTTGAAGAAGTATCTAAGCCCAATAAAGCCAATGGAAGTAATAACTGGGCTGTTAGCGGAAGCAAAACAAAAAGTGGTGCGCCTATTTTATGCAATGATCCACACCTTGGACTTAATCTTCCTTCATTGTGGATAGAGATGCAACTTTCTACACCAACTTTCAATGCATATGGTGCAAGTTTCCCGGGTGCTCCAAGTATCATTATTGGATATAATGACAGTTGTGCTTTTGGGTTTACTAACGGTGGGCGTGACGTGCGTGATTATTATGAGATACAATTTAAAGACGAAACCCGAAAAGAATATTGGTTCAATAACGAATGGAAGACAACAACTTTTCGTTATGAGAAAATTAAAATAAAAGGACAACCGGATTATATGGATACAGTTGCTTATACCATATTCGGCCCTGTAATGTATGACAAATCATTTGGTGGAAAGCGAACCACGAGTGGGAAAAATTATGCTGTAACATGGACGGCACACAATGAAAGCAATGAGTTGCTTATTTTCAATATGCTTAATCATGCAAATAATTATGCAGATTACCAGGCAGCTGTCGGTAACCTGCACACGCCGGGACAAAATTGCGTTTTTGCCTGTAAGAGTGGCGATATTGCCATTCGTACACAGGGAGAATTTCCAGCTAAATGGAAAGGGCAGGGTGATTTTATTATGCCGGGTACAGATAGCAGTTATATGTGGCAATATATGATTCCACAGGAAGAAATTCCTTTTCAATACAATCCTGAAAGAGGTTTTGTTAGCAGCGCCAATCAAAGGCCAACCGATACAGCCTATCATTATTATTTAGGAAGAGAATATCCATCAGCACGTGGACTTAATATTAACAGGAAACTTGCTGCAATGACTGATATCACGCCTGATGATATGAAAAAATTGCAAACAGATAATTACAATATATTTGGCGAAATGGCTGCACCAATCTTTACAAAGAATATAGATACAGCTAAATTAAATCCGAAGGAAAAAGAAATGTTTGATCTTTTACAAAACTGGAATTATAGAAATGATGTAGATTCAAAAGGAGCAACCGTTTTTGTTTTGACATGGAAATATTTTTTAGATACTGTATATGCGGATGAATATGCAAAAGCGCCTCAGCCAATTCTATATCCTTTCTCAAGTACATTATTGGAAGGGCTGTTGAAAGATTCTGCCTATAAATTCCTGGACGATATTAATACGCCGCAAAAAGAAACGCTTGCAGATATTACAACGATTGCTTTTAAAGCTGCTGTGGTTGAACTTGAAGATGCTCAATCAAAAGGAAAATTGGAGTGGGCTAAATTCAAGGATACACATATTACCCATCTTTTAAAACAGGCAGCTTTCAGTCGTGAGCATCTAGCCATTGGCGGTGGTAACAATGTTATCAATGCTGCAACAGAAGATCACGGACCAAGCTGGAGAATGATTGTGAGCCTTACTGCAACTACAGAAGCATATGGTGTTTATCCCGGCGGGCAAAGTGGAAATCCAGGAAGTAAATTCTATGATAATTTTATTGATTATTGGGTTGCAGGAAATTATTACCCGCTTTGGCTCATGACAAAAGATGAACAAAAGGATCCAAAAATAAAATGGAAAATGAACTTTAATAAATTATAATCATCCCGAAACACCAAACACCAAACACCAAACACCAAACACCAAACAATAAACTTTACCAAAATGAAATTTCTTATATCTCTCTTATTAATGGCACTATTAAGTTTCACCGCCTGCTTATACCTCGAATGGTGGAGTATAGCGATTGCGTGTTTTGTTGTTGCTGCGCTTATCCGCCAGCGTCCGGGCATTGCATTCGTAACCGGTTTTCTTGCTTTGTTTTTATTATGGGCCGGATTGAGTTTTTGGATCAGTAATAATAATGAGCATCTCTTGGCACACAAAGTATCGATCCTTCTTTTTAAAACAGACAATCCTTATTTATTGATCATCATAACAGGATTTATCGGAGCCATTGTTGGTGCATTTGCAGCATTAACTGGTAGCTTTTTAAGAATGAAATCTTCAACAAAATAAGAAGATTACGATTTAGTTTTTATGTAACAGTTAAGCCAGTAATTTCAGTAACCTAATGTGAATTATGAGAATAATAATTGTTTCCTTTTTTTTATTTTTTTGCCAAACCCTATCAGCCCAAAAGATCTACGGAACTGTTTTTAGTGATAAAGGTGACTTGCTTCCTTTTTCTTCCATTACTGTAAAAGGAACTTCCCGGGGAACAAGTGCCAATAATCATGGACAGTTTTCTTTTTCGCTTCCGCCAGGGGATTATACACTGGTTTGCCAACATATTGGTTATGCTGCTTCTGAAAAAAAGATCATCCTGGAAAATGAAACAGAAGTGACTTTCATTTTAAGTGAACAAAAATTGGTAATGAAAGAAGTAATTGTGAAGAGTGGGGCAGAAGATCCTGCCTATGAAATCATCCGGCATGCAATAAAAAAGCGTTCTTATTATAATTCACAGGTGGATGCTTTTACCTGCAATATTTATGGAAAGGATCTTGTGAAATTGCGCCATCTTCCTACAAGAATACTTGGACGAAAAATTCCGGAAGAAGATCGTAAAGACATGGGACTTGATTCAAGTGGTAAAGGAATTATATATTTATCAGAATCGGTTTCAAAAGTATCTTCCAAACGGCCAGATAAATTTAAACTTGAAGTTATCAGCAGTCGTGTAAGCGGAAGCGGGAGTTTTGGTTTTACGTTCCCCACTTTTATAAGTTTATATACAAATAATGTAACTGTATTTTCAAGTACATTTAATCCACGCGGATTTGTGTCGCCCATTGCAGATGGAGCTTTGAATTATTATAAATATAAATTCCTGGGAACTTTTTTCGAAGATGGAAAAGCAATTAATGCAATTCGTGTTACACCACGCAGGAATTATGAGCCATTGTTTTCCGGTATCATCAATATAACAGATGAAGACTGGCGCATTCATAGTTTTGACCTGCAGCTTACCAAAAAATCGCAGTTGGAAATAATGGATACTTTACAGATAACGCAGCTCTATGTTCCCGTTAGTAATGATGTGTGGCGTGTAAAAAATCAATTGCTTCATTTTAATTTTTCTCAATTTAAAATTGATGCAGTTGGTAATTTTCTTACTGTGTATTCAGATTATGATCTTAAGCCGGCGTTTGCTAAAAAATTCTTTGATAATGTTGTGATCAAATACGATACAGCTGTAAATAAAAAACCAAAAGCATACTGGGATACAATCAGACCGGTGCCATTGGAAACAGAAGAGATAAAAGATTACAAGATCAAAGACAGCGTTTACGAAGCAACAAAAGATTCATTACTAAGTAAACGTAGTATTGATTCATTGAAAAAAATGCAGGGAAAAGTTAAACCATTAAATGTATTCTGGGGCGGTATTCACAGAACCCATTACAGTAAATCGAATACTTACCAATGGGGAATTGAATCGTTGTTAAAAGGATTGGAATATAATACAGTAGAAGGCGTGGTAAGCAATGTGCAGGTTTACTTTGATAAGTATTTAAAAAAACTAAAAACAAATCTCAGTATTACGCCAACATTCCGTTATGGATTTAATAATACTCATTTGAATGCATGGGCAGATATAGAATTTCGAACAAGGGATTTGAGCACAGATAAAAAAATAAAAAGACAAACATGGTCATTCTCTGGTGGTAAACGCGTGAGCCAGTTTAACAAAGAAAATCCGATACCTGCATGGCGCAATACGATCACTACTTTATTGTATGGTGATAATTACATGAAGATCTATGAAAATTATTTTGGAAGAGTTGGATTCAGCAAGCGGTTTGAAAGTGGTCTTCGTTTCTCAATAAATGCATTGTATGAAGACAGGATACCCCTTAACAATACAACCAGTTATACTTTTACAAGAAAAGATTCATTTAATATTACGCCCAATTATCCATTGGTGAGAAGTATGGATACGATGCAGTTTGCAACACACCAGGCGGTGCTTGTGAGTTTTGATATTAGCTTTAAACCCGGACAGAAATACATTCAATTGCCCAATAGTAAAATACCGTTGGGATCAAAGTACCCAACATTTAGTTTTAATTATACAAAAGGGATTTCGGATATCCTTGGCAGTGATGTTAATTTTGATAAATGGAAATTTAGTATTCATGATGATAAGAACCTGAAGCTTGCAGGAACATTAAAATACAAAGTAAGTATTGGCGGATTTATAAATACACATAGGGTATATATCCAGGATTATACGCATTTCAATGGAAATGAAAGTAAATTGGCTGCAGGGGATTATGTGAGCAGTTTTCAACTTGCAAAATATTATGAGCACAGTAATATCGCCAATTTTTATGCACTTGCAAATGTTGAACATCATTTCAATGGTTTGATCACCAATAAAATTCCATTGTTCAAAAGGCTTAACTGGAACCTGGTTGCAGGAGCCAATGCTTTTTATGTAAACAGCAATAATAATTATGTAGAAATATTTGCCGGCATTGAAAATATTTTTAAAATTTTCCGTCTTGATATTGTGAGTGGTTATGAGAATGGAAGACAAAGTTATACTGCGCTTAAGCTTGGTACGGGTGGTTTGTTAGGGGCAAGTTTGAGAGGAGGTGGCGGTTCTGGCAGAAGAGGAAATTCGGTATCAATATCACTTTAAACTTCTTGATTCGATATTCCTTTTTCCTTGTTCATTATTCTTTTCATTGGTAGATAGTCAGCAGGAATATCGAACAAGGAACAAGAAATCACAAAGTATATTTTTCCTTGTTCATTATTCTTTTTGATCCCGTGGTCGGTGTCTTCACCGACCGCTACACGAATTTGGAAATGGTTGGTGAGGACACCAACCATGGGATAAGAGGACACCAACCATGGGATAAGAGGACACCAACTATGGGATAATAAACTTCAGGATTCGATATTCCTTGTTCCTTGTTTATTATTCTTTTCATTGATAGATAGCCACCAGGAATATCGAACAAGGAATAAGGAATCACGAAGTATATTATTTATCTTCGCCACTTAAATAATTTGGTTTGCCCTGCAAGCATCCAATCTTAAATGATTTCCCTTACGGGATCAAATTAAAAATTATGGCAGTTTTACACAACCGTATTTCACAGGCGGAGCTGAAGAAGCGCCTGTATGAAGAAACAGAACATCGCATTACGGTTTCATTTTACAAATATTTTTTTATTGAAGATGCACCTGCGTTCAGGGATGAATTGTACAAGGGTTTGAATGCATTGAAAGTGTATGGCCGCATCTACATTGCTCATGAAGGCATCAATGCACAGGTGAGCATACCCGATAGTAATTTTGATTCATTTAAAAACTACCTGTATAGCGTAGCCGGATTAAATGGCGTGCGATTAAATATTGCTGTTGACAATGATGGGAAATCATTCTGGGTACTGAAAGTAAAAGTACGTGATAAGATCGTAGCCGATGGTATCACAGATCCTTTATTTGATATGGCCCAAAAAGGGAAATATGTAACTGCTTCTGAATTTAATGATCTTACCAATGATCCAGACACAGTTGTTGTTGACATGCGCAATCATTATGAGTACGAAGTGGGCCATTTTGAAAATGCAATTGAAATACCAAGCGATACTTTTCGTGAACAACTTCCTATGGCAGCAGATATGCTTGATACTGATAAGGAAAAAAATATCATCATGTATTGTACAGGTGGTATTCGTTGTGAAAAGGCAAGTGCCTATATGCATCACCGTGGGTTTAAAAATGTTTTTCACCTGGAAGGCGGCATCATCAATTATGCAAACAAAGTAAAAGAAGAAAAACTTCCCAATAAATTTCACGGAAAGAATTTCGTATTTGATGACAGGTTGGGCGAGCGTATCACTGATGAAATTATTGCACATTGTCATCAATGCGGAACTGCAGCAGATACACATACGAATTGTAAAAATGAAGCCTGTCATTTATTATTCATACAATGCGCTGCATGTGCAGAAAAATACGAGGGCTGTTGCAGTGATGCCTGTTTTCAAATCATTCAGCTTCCGGAAGAAGAACAAGCTATATTGAGAAAAGGAATTGATAAAGGACAAATGATATTCAATAAGGCAAAAAAAAGATTGAGGCCTGTATTGAAATACCCTGAAAATGAATGAATTTTATTGCCACTGATTCACTGATTTATTTTGAAATAAGAAAAATCAGTGAATCAGTGGCTATAAAAAAGAGATGACATCTTTTGGAAGATGTCATCTCTTTTCTTTTTTAATATTTGATTTTAAACTTTTGCGTCAGCGTATTTGTCTGCGTATTTATTCAACTTGGTTTTGTAATGCTCTACAGCATCCATTCCTTTTTTACTTAATTTCTTTCTCATTTTTTTACCTTTATCGGTTGTCATAAGAAACGCAACACCTGCAATAGCAGTAACCGCCACCAAACCTAAGATTACATTTTTCTTGTTCATAATGATTTTATTTTTTGATTAGTAAATAAATAATTTAAAGAGGATTTTTGTTGCCTGATATCACTCTAAGTAAAACAACAATAATTGCTATAACAAGCAAGATATGAATAATACCACCGGCATGAAATCCTAAAAACCCAATTGCCCAGGCAATGACTAATATCACTGCAATGGTATATAATAGACTGTTCATAAGAAAAAATTTAATTGTAAATAGATAATTGTTTATGGGTGTTTTATTCAGCAAGTAGCCGTTATGAGGTTTTCAAAAGCTGTGCCAGTTTGGAAAACAGTTTAGGAGTTCAGGGGTTTATAAGTTTAGATGTTAGAGATGAATAATATCTTCGCAGGATGAAGAAGAAACATTTATTAAATGAATTAAAGTACAATACACTTGTCATTTTAAAACAATCTGCTGTAGCAGGTATTGGTGTATTTGCTTTAACTGATATCAATAAGGGCCAACGCAATATTTTTTCCGATGATAAAAGCGAATGGATAAAAATAAGCAGGGAAGAAGTTGCCCAACTCCCTTTGCATAGCAGGTCTTTAATCGAAAATTTCTGTCTCTATGATGAAGAAAATTATTTTGTACCTGAATACGGTTTTAAGATGATGGACCTTGTTGTGTATTTAAATCATTCTGATGAACCGAATATTATTTCAATAAATGACGGCGAAGATTTTGAAGCGTTATATGATATAAGGGCAGGAGAGGAATTGTTTATTGATTATGGAGAGATCGTGGAGAGTGATGAATAAATAGTACAACTTCGTGATTCGATATTCCTTGTTCATTATTTCTTGAGGCTATCTTCTGTAAAAAGAATATCGAGCTAGGAACAAGGAATATCGAATTACGAAGTTGAAAAAATCACGGCCTCAGTTTTCTCAACGAGTCCAGAATTTTCTCCTCAGTTTCTTTTTCCGTTAGGCTCACCGGCACAAATTTCTCCCCAATCACCTTTTCATATAATTCAATATACCGTTGACTGATCGCATTGATCCATTCTGTTGTCATTTGAGGAACATGCTGTCCTTCTTTGCCCATAAAATTGTTTTCTATCAGCCATTCTCTAACAAATTCTTTGCTTAATTGTTTTTGTTTTTCTCCTTTTTGTTGACGCTCATCAAATCCATCTTTTAAAAAATAACGGGAGGAATCAGGTGTATGAATTTCGTCCATTAAATAAATTTCATCGCCGAGCTTTCCAAATTCATACTTGGTATCGGCAAGAATCAATTGTTGTTTGGCAGCAATTTGTTTGCCCCGTTCAAATAACTGCAAAGCATACGTGGAAATTTGTTCCCATTCTGTGGCGCTTGTTAATCCCTGTTGAATAATATCTTCTTTACTGATATCTTCATCATGTCCTTCGCTTGCTTTGGTAGATGGTGTTATGATGGGCGTGCGAAAGAAATCATTTTCTTTCATACCATCCGGCATTGTTACACCACACAATATTCTTTTACCTGCTGAATAAGTTCTCCATGCATGGCCCGTAAGATTTCCTCTTACGACCATCTCTATTTTATAAGGAACACATCTTTTACCAATACTAACATTGGGTGCAGGCGTATCGATCAGCCAATTTGGACAAATATCCCTGCATGCATTCAGCATAAACGCTGCTACCTGGTTCAATACCTGCCCTTTAAATGGAATGGGATGTGGTAAAACAACATCAAAAGCTGAAATGCGATCGCTTGCCAGCATTACGAGTATATCACTTGAAATACTATAAACATCACGTACTTTACCTTTATAAAAACCTGTTTGATCCGGGAATGTGTATGTTGCCATATGCTAAAATTAATGTGTTGTACTATTAAAATAATCATCAAAGTAAAGTGGCCGGTGGGACAGCATAACTTTTCTGAAGATTTTTACAAAAAAACTACGCCGATGATTGGAACGCGGATGATACGGACTGGGCGGATGAACACGGATTTATTTTTTGTTCCAAAAAATTACAGATCATTTATTAAGTTTATTATCAGTGATAAGCTACGCCAGCAGCTTTTATCCGTTATTATCCGCCCAGTCCAAATCATCCGCATTCCAATCCCCGGTGTCGATAAAAAAACTTCTGAACACTTATGCTGTGCCCATCAACCGGAAATTAGATGGTTTTTAATCGTACAAAGTGCTAAAGATATCTTTACTCCTTAAGAATCATTTTTTTAAATGCGATAAGATTTCAACAGCTGTTTAAAATAAAATTTCATATCCACCATAAGTATCCTTATTTTGCCAGATAATATTGTTAAACCAAAACAAGCCAATATGAGAAAAGTTACAAGCTATTTGGTTACATTGATAATGGCCAACATCCTCTGTGTTGCAGCCTTTTCACAAAATGTAACCATCAGTGGTAATATTCGAAACAGCAGTAGCAAAGAAAGTGTTGCAGCCGTTTCTGTTACCGTCAAAGGAGGTTCCGAAGGCACTTTTACTGATGACAAGGGAAATTTTAGTATCACAGCAAAAAGTTTTCCTGTTACACTTATCTTTTCTTCAATCGGATTTGAGTCCCAGGAAATTACTGTAACCGAAAAAAAGAAATTAGATGTAGCGTTTAAGCCTGTCAGTTCACTTGGACAGGAAATCGTTGTATCTGCATCACGTGTTCCTGAACGAATTTTAGAATCGCCTGTTTCTATTGAGCGGATCAGCGCTGCCAATATTCGAAACGCACCTTCATCAAATTTTTACGATATCGTTTCTACTTTAAAAGGTGTTGACGTTAGTACGTCTTCCATCACATTCAGAACACCAACTACTCGTGGTTTTGGTGGTAGTGGAAATGTAAGGTTTAATCAATTGGTTGATGGAATGGATAACCAGGCTCCAGGTCTGAATTTTTCTGTCGGTGCCATCGTTGGTTTAAATGAATTGGATATTGATAATATCGAATTGCTGTCAGGTGCAACATCTGCTTTGTATGGATCTGGTGGCATGAACGGAACGATGCTTATGACAAGCAAAAATCCATTTAAATACCAGGGATTGTCTTTTGTAGTGAAAGAAGGTATCATGCATCTTGGTGACAATGAAAGAGACCCTTCTGCCTATCACAACATAGCGCTTAGGTGGGCTGAAAAAATAAATAACAAATTAGCGTTTCAATTCAGTGGCGAATTTGTACGGGCTAAAGATTGGCTGGGAAGTGATTACAGGGATTATGACAGGTCAACTTCTAAATTGAGAGCAGGTGACAGGCGCACGGATCCAAACTATGATGGTGTGAATGTATATGGTGATGAAACGACTGCGGATATACGCCAGGTATTGAGTGGTATTGCTCAACAGGCTCCATTCTTAGCAGGGTTCATCAGCACACTTACAACAAAGCCTATCAATGTATCACGTTCAGGATGGACCGAAGCACAACTGATCAATCCGAATACAATCAATTTTAAATTGTCAGGTTCGTTGCATTATAAAATTACTAATAACACAGAAGCAATCGTTGCTGCTTATTGGGGAACCGGTAATTCAATTTATACAGGTGCTTCAAGATATTCTTTAAGGAATTTTAAAATGGGCCAATATAAAGTAGAATTGAATAATAAGAATTGGGTGCTGCGTGCTTATACAACACAAGAGAATGCCGGCGATACTTATAATCTTTCTGCAACAACGCAGGTTTTCAATGAAAGCTGGAAGCCAAGTGGCGGAAGTACTGGTTGGTATTCACAATATGGCCAGGCTTATTTAACTGCAAAACTAAATGGTTTATCTGACCAGGATGCACATGATGCAGCAAGAAAAGTAGCTGATGTTGGAAGGCCGGTGATAGGCAGTAGTGCATTCAACAAAAGTTATGATTCAGTTCGTGTTATTGCTGTTCCACAGGGAGGTGCTTTACTTGACAGGTCTGATCTTTATGCCATTGATGGTAATTATAATTTATCAACCTATACGCATTCAATTGCTGATGTTATTGTTGGTGCAAACTTTAAAGACTATCGCCTGAATTCACAGGGTACTTTGTTTGCAGATTCTGCTAACCCTATTGGCATTCGTGAGTATGGTGCTTTTGCCCAGTTATCACGTGCGATTACAAAGGCTTTAAAAGTAACAGCTTCTGGCAGGTATGATAAAAACGAATATTTTAAAGGACGTTTTACCCCAAGAATAACAGCTGTTTATACAGTTGCAAAAAATAATAACATCAGGGCCTCTTATCAAACAGCTTATCGATTCCCTTCAAACCAAATGCAATGGATCAATCTTGATTTACTTTCTTATAAACTCATTGGAGGTAATAAAGATTTTACAGCGCTTTATCATTTTGATACAAATCCATTGTATGACAGGGATTCACTGGCAAACGGAAAAAAAGTATCACAAAGTTTCGGGGAATTAAAACCTGAATCTCTTTCTTCTTTTGAACTTGGTTATAAAGGATTGTTGATGGATTCTAAATTGCTTGTTGATATTTATGGTTATTATGGACAATACACAGACTTCCTTTCACGCAGAGTAGTGGTTCAATCAAAAACAGGCGGCCCAATCGTAGCAGGTGATGCTGATACAGGAAATGTTTTTTCTATCCCTGTAAACATTACAGAAAAAGTAAAAACGTACGGATGGGGTATTGGACTTGATTACAGGTTACCAGCTAACTTTACAATATCATTGAATGTTGCATCTGATAATTTAGAACATGTTCCAAAGAGTTTTATCGCATACTTCAATACACCAAAGTATAAAGTGAATGCTTCCTTATCTAATTCAGGTTTTGGTAAAAAGAAACGTTATGGATTTAACATCGCTTACAGGTGGCAGGATGCTTTCTACTTTGAGGGCGACCTTGCTAACGGTAACCTGCAACCGGTAACAACACTGGATGCACAATTCAGTATTAAAATACCTAAAGTAAAAACAATCGTTAAGTTAGGTGCAACCAATTTGTTGAACCAATATTATTACAACACAGTAGGTAATTCAAATGTAGGCGGCTTGTATTATATTAGTTTAGGATACAATCTTTATTAATAGTTAAATACAGCGCTTAATTAATAAAATTAAAAAAGTGATTATGAAATACATATCAAAAATGAATAAGATCGGTTTTTTGTCAGCCATTGCTGCAATGCTCATCTTATCTTCCTGTAATAAAGACCTGGAGCAATTTTCAGAAGCCGCACCTGTAACGCCAACTGGTAATTCACTTGGTGCAACATTAGCGGCTAACCCTGATGATAGTTTATACCTGGTGCTTGTAAAAAGAGGAGGATTGCTGGAAACCATCAATAATACTGCAACAACTTTCACCATGTTTGTTCCAGGTAACAATGCCATGAGAAGTTTTGTTGCTGCGGTTTCAGGTGGTTTATTACCTCCGGGAACGCCCGATCCAATCATTGCCGGTTTTTTAAGTACTACTTTTCCGGCAGACCAGGCGGCAGGCATTGTAAGTTATAATATCGTTCCGCAATCGCTTAAAATTGCAAACATACCAGCAGCATTTCCTAATTTTCAGTATGCAACGATCTTAAATCCTCAACCAACACTCAGTGATCTTTTAAGATTGACTACATTTCCAAGTGCAAGTGCAGCAGTTGGTCCATGGGTAAATAATGTACCATTGGTTGCAACAGACATTGCAGCATCAAATGGTATTATTCATAATACACTTGCCATGGTTGTACCACCTCAACGTTTTTTGTGGGATAGGATAAATACGGATGCGGGATTGACTTATTTGAAAGCAGCCATCATTCGTGCAGATAGCGGGATCGTTCCAGGACCTCCGGGTGGCGTTCCAACTACATTACAGGGAGCACTTGAATCAATAGGAGCAAACCTAACCGTTTTTGCACCAACAGATGCGGCATTTCAGGCAACACTTACTGGAGCAATAACACAGGCATTGATACAACAGGGATTACCACCAGCAACAGCTGCAGCTACGGCAGCAGCACTTGCGTCAAGTCCATCTGTTTTTAGTAACCCGGCGTTATATCCCGTGTTAACAGCGCAGACAGTACAGGGAATTGTATCTTATCATCTCCTTACCAGCCGTGCATTTACAAATAATTTTCCAACAACTGAAACAGCATTTCCTACTTTGTTAAGTACTGTATTTACTGCAGCTCCAACAAATATAAAATTGAAAGCAACATTCAGTGTTCCATTTGTATCTGCGGCTACGGTTCAGGGTAATTACAATGCAACTCCGGCAAACATTCTTATCAATGCATCACCTTTACTTCCTGATCCTTATGGTACAAGTGATCAGCATTTTGTAAATGGTACGATACAGGAAATTGACCAGGTGTTGATTCCGCTGCCATTGTAAATTGATAAATCATTATAAAAAAGAATCGGCCTCATTAGTGTGAGGCCGATTACTTTTTTATCGAATTAAAAATTAAGAATTAAAAATTAATTGGTTCATTCTCATGGAGTCTTTCTAATTTATTTTATCCTCCCTTAAAGCTAATAGCTCATGGCTTGCAGCTCATAGCTGGTTCTTACACGTTAAATCTAAAATGCATTACATCCCCATCATTTACCACATATTCCTTTCCTTCAATTCTCAATCTTCCATTTTCCCTGCAGGCAGCTTCTGATTCATATTTTACGAAGTCATCGTAAGCGATCACTTCTGCTTTAATAAATCCTTTTTCAAAATCAGTATGTATTACACTCGCAGCTTGAGGTGCTTTCCATCCCTGCCCAATCGTCCATGCTCTTACTTCCTGCACACCAGCAGTAAAGTAGGTGGAGAGATTTAGTAATTTATAAGTTGAGTGGATCAATCTGTCCAATGCAGGTTCAGTCATTTTATATTCTTCCATAAACATGGCTTTGTCATCAGGATTGTCGAATTCTGCGATTTGTGCTTCAATCGCATTGGTCATAATGATCACTTCATTGCCTTCATGCTTCACAGCTTCAATCAACGCATCACTGAATTTATTACCTGTATGCATACTCGCTTCATCCACATTGGCAACATATAAAATATGTTTGTCTGTTAATAAGAAAAGATCAGCAATCGCAAGTTTATCATCTTTACTCAAACCAAGTGTGATAATATTTTTTCCTTTATCAAGATGTTCTTTGCATTTTACAAGTACTTCAAGTTCCACTTTTGCTTTTGGATCTGTCTTCGCCATTTTTTCTGAACGTTGAATTTTTTTCTCAACGCTTTCAAGATCTTTCAATTGTAATTCTGTTTCAATGATTTCTTTATCGCTAACAGGATTGATCGGACCTTCTTCCCTTAAAATATTTTCATCTTCAAAACAACGGATCACCTGGATGATCGCATCCACCTCACGGATATTGGCTAAAAATTTATTGCCCAATCCTTCACCTTTGCTTGCGCCACGTACAAGGCCGGCAATATCCACGATCTCGATCTGTGTTGGAACAACACGATTTGGTTTTACCAGTTCTTCCAGTTTATTGAGCCTTGGATCGGGTACATTCACCAAACCAATATTTGGTTCGATGGTACAAAATCTATAATTGCTTGCCTGTGCTTTTGCACTGTTACTTACTGCGTTAAATAAGGTGGATTTTCCTACGTTGGGTAATCCTACAATGCCTGCTTGTAATGCCATGGTATGAGTTGAGAGTTGAAAGTTATGAGTTTAGAGTTTTAAGTTATCAGTTATTAGCTTATAGCTTATAGCTTATAGCTTATAGCTGGTTCTTTGAAACGGGTGCAAAGGTAAGGGTTGGAGGGAAATATTGGTAAGGGTTGGGGGATATAGCAGGATTAATTTAATATCTTTCTAATGTATGCTTCGAAGCATGCCCCGTGGTTCATGCCCTCAGAAGGCAACGTATACCCGCTCTGGCGCATGAAACATAAAATACAAACCTAAGGCGTAAGTGAGAAATTACCCATTTTAACTTTCACAGATTTTGCTATTTTAGCCGGGAAATTGAAAATGCTGATCCTTTGATCTTCAAATTCAAAATTGAATATTATTAAAAATAGTTTATCAAAAAAGCCCTTTATGAAATTGAAGTTTACTACCACAACCATTATCCTGTTATTACTGGCTTGTTATTCGGACGGCTATTGCCAGAAAAATGATTCTGCTATTGCGAAAGTTTTTGTACCGCAAGATTTAAAGACCAATAATAAAATCCTTTTAGTAAAAACAAATGAGTATAAAAGAAGAAAAGTTATAGAGTGTAAAAGCCAGTTCAGAAAAAATTATAAGGGACTGTTCCAGGTAGTTCCGGGAAATGTTTCTATGGATAGTGCTTATGCCGATTTAAATATTTATAAATATGTCCTTGTAATCGACGGTGCTTTATCGAAGGAGGATTTTAACGGCATCTCAAACCGCGAGCTTTTTTTTGACCAAAAGGATAGCTCATTCACGAAAAGGGGAAGTTCACTCTATATATTCGACCGGTCCTCTAACCATGCACTCTACGAATCAGGTGTTCAGAATATACATGCAAAAAGTGTTAGTGGATACTCAATGAATATAGGAACGGGATCGGGATTGGGGATGAGAAAGGTACGTTCTGTTACTACAGATTATGATGCCATAAATTATAACGTAGTTAAAATGTACATAAGAGTTATGAATAATCATTAGAAGCTTTTAAGAATGTGTTTAATATTTTTTTGTGGATTACGCAGTGAAAGAATTATTCGCCTGGTGTTCACCTGCACTTCGTGTCCGTACAAACAGTACCAACTATACATCCTTGTTTAATATTCCTTGTTCATTTATTCTATATTCTTTCGCACAAAATATAGGTACAAGAAATAAGAAACTTTTTTTAAATTATTACTTTCTACCTGACGGGTAGAATATTGAACAAGGAACAAGGAAATATTGAATCACGAACTGTAAATGTTTTCCACCAATTAAGTATCAATGTAAATAACAAATTCCCCTTATCACCAGATATAATATTAATTTCCCGCCTTTAATAAATCAATTATGGCATTAAGCAGGATCTGGTCGGCATTTATTATTATAGCGATTGTTGTAGCAGGCATCAAATGTTTTGTACTTACAGGCAATAGAACCATTTTTTCCAACATGGTTACCGGCAAAACGGGAGATACCATCAAAATAAAAACAATCGATAGTGCCAAAGCAGATGCAGCCATTGTAAAATTCCTTGATTCAAATAAAATTTACCAGGCAGGTGAGATCATGACCATCAAATCCGGCAATGGAAAATTGATGGAATATAAATTTCAATCCGCCGATGGTATCATTGAAACATGCCAGACTGCAGTGACGATTTGCCTCAAATTGATTGGTTTTCTTGCACTTTTTATGGGATTATTAAGCATCGCTGAAAAAGCCGGTGGCATTCGTTTTCTTTCACGCATCGTTGGGCCATTCTTTTCAAAATTATTTCCTGATATTCCGAAGGGCCATCCTTCCATGGGACATATGATCATGAATTTTTCTGCTAACCTGCTTGGACTTGATAATGCAGCAACACCATTTGGATTAAAAGCAATGGAAAGTTTACAGGAACTCAATCCAAATAAAGAACGTGCTTCCAATTCACAGATCATGTTTCTTTGTTTGCATGCATCAGGATTAACATTGATTCCAGTTTCTATCATTGCACTCAGGTCCGCTGCAAAAGCTACTGATCCAATGGATATTTTTATTCCTTGTATGATCGCAACATTTGTTGCAACCATTGCAGCGATGCTGATCGTTAGCATAAAACAAAGAATAAATCTTTTGCAACCTGTTATATTAGGATGGGTATTAGGAATCTCTGCATTGATCGCGATGCTGGTCGTTTACATAAAATCATTGAACACAGAAGATGTACAAATATTCTCCGGCGCATTGAGTAGTGGCATGATCCTTTTTATTTTTATCATCATCGTTTTAGGAGGGATCTATAAAAAAATCGACATTTTTAATTCATTCATCGAAGGTGCTAAAGGAGGTTTTGAAACTGCTGTAAGAATTATTCCTTACCTCGTAGGAATGCTGGTTGCAATAAGTTTGCTTCGTACAAGTGGAAGTTTTGATGCATTGATAAATGGAATAAAATATTTGTTTGGTTTAATGGGGACAGATACCCGTTTTGTTGATGGATTGCCAACAGCGCTTGTAAAACCATTCAGCGGCGGTGCTGCAAGAGGTATGATGGTTGATACGATGAAAGCATATGGTGCAGATTCCTTTGCTGGAAGGCTCTCTTGCGTGTTACAAGGCTCTTCTGATACTACGTTTTATGTGATCGCTGTTTATTTCGGGGCCATATCGGTGAAGGATACCCGCTATGCGATTGGGGCTATGTTACTGGCGGATCTGGTAGGAATATTTACTTCTATTGGATTGGCGTATTTGTTTTTTGGGTAGGTTGTTTGGTTTTCGGGCTATTTGATGTGAAGAAATATTCAATATTCGACGTACAATGTTCAATGCTCAATGAAAAGGCATTTACTTCGACGTTCGATATTCCTTGTTCCTTGTTCGTTATTCTAAAACGTTAGCGTAATGACTTGCCAGGTTGAAAAGGGGTGTGAATTTTTATTGACCTTACCATAACCGTAATTCTTCTTTTTATTCGTAGCTCTTCACTCAGGCCTTATAGAATATGGAACAAGGAACAAGGAATATCGAATCACGAACGGGTGCTAAGGAAAATTTATCTTCTTCTCCTGTGAACAATTTTCTTAGGAACAGCAACACCCGTCGAATCTCCAGGTTTCACATTCTCACTTTCTTCTTCTTCACCCGAAACATACCTTGCACCCAAAGCAGGAGCAAGCGTCTTCGCTTTATACACCGCTCTTGTATAACGATTGCCCATAATAATGATCGTTGCATCTTCATCAATAAGCCGAATGAAAGAAGCATTATATCCATGCCACCAGCCATTGTGATAGATCATTTTTTTTCCACCTGGATAAAGATTCATTCGCCATCCAAGGCCATAATTTCGAATGCCCGGCTTTTCATTACTGTAAGGTGCATACGCTTGTATAAGTGTTTCTGGAGTGAAAATAAGATTGGATCTTAAAGCCCGATCCCACAACAAAAGATCTTCTGCAGTTGTATAAACATTTTTATCTCCATACACGAGGTCAAGAAAATTAAGTGGGATCATTCTCCCTCGAAAGTCATAACTCGGATTTACTTTAGCAGAATCCTCATGGGTGAAAATAAAACTATGCGTCATGCTCAGCGGACCAAAAAATTCCTTTTGAATGAATTGAGGAAAAGGCATGCTGCTGGTCTTTTCAACAAGCAATGCAAGCAATGCATAATTGGTATTGCAATAAGTAAAATGTTTACCGGGAGCCCCTACATTCAATTTGGCTTTATAGTTTACTAGCCAATCATAGACATCCTGGTTCTTTACATAAACAGATTTATTCCAGCCAAGATCCTCCATAAAATAAAGATAATTGGGCAGTCCGGTGCGATGGCTCAGCAAGTTCCTGATCGTTACGCCGGGATAATTGAATGAAGGAAAATATTTGCTATACTCATCATCAATATTTATTTTTCCATCCTGCCATAATTTTAGAACAGCCATGGCTGTGATCGTTTTACTTACAGATGCAATATGAAATGGAGTAGTATTTGTGATCGTATCGTTTGAACCAACATGGCCACTGCCTTTAAATTTTTCAAAAACAATATTGCCGCCTTTCGCAACAAGCATGGCACCATTGAAACCGCCTCTTTCTAAAATACTGTCGTACCAACGTTCGCAGGTATTCGCAAGTTCTGTCTTTTCAAAAGGGCTAATTGTTTTTGGCTCCGGCAATGGGATCATTGTTGTATCCCTTGCCTTTGTAACAATTTCTTTTTTTTGAGAAGAACTACAAGAGCTAAAAGTAAATGTTATTAATAAAAATGTAAAAGGAATTATTCTTTTAAGGACAATATTTTGCCACAAAAAAGATTGCAGGTTGAGGTAATAAAACATAGTTCTTGAGGTTGGTATCATATAAATATTAAATACTGGGATATATTTGTGCAAAATTACGTTCAAATTACTATGCAAAAGAAAAAAATAACGAGTTATCCAAAGGAGAAAATAAATATCCTGTTCTTAGAAAATATAAGTGATGTTGCTGTTGCGCAATTTTCGAAAGGCGGGTATAGTAATGTAAAAAAAATAAATGGAGCAATTAGTGAAGCTGATCTCATCAAAGAAATAAAGAATGTACACTTGCTTGGCATTCGCAGTAAAACGCAGATTTCTGAAAACGTATTGAAGGCCGCAACAAAATTACAAGCAATCGGATGTTTTTGTATTGGTGTGAACCAGGTAAACTTACAGGCTGCAACAAAAGGCGGTATCGCTGTTTTCAATGCGCCTTATAGCAATACAAGGAGTGTGGCTGAATTGGTGATTGGCGCTTCGATCATGTTGGTAAGAAAAATTACAGATAAAAATAAAGCGGCCCATGAAGGTAAATGGATGAAGGACGCCAGTGGAAGCCATGAACTTCGTGGAAAAACATTGGGCATTATCGGTTATGGAAATATCGGTAGCCAGGTGAGTGTGCTTGCAGAATCATTGGGCATGAAAGTTATTTTTTATGATGCTGAAACAAAATTGCCATTGGGAAATGCATGGGATAGCAAAACGCTGAAGGAATTATTGATGCAATCCGATGTGGTTACTTTACATGTACCTGAATTGCCCACAACAAAAAACCTGATCAATAAATCAAATATCAAATATTTTAAAAAAGGTTCTGTGTTGATCAATTATGCGAGGGGAGAAGTGGTGGATCTGAAAGTATTAAGAGTAGCGTTACTCAATGGACATCTTTCTGGTGCGGCCATAGATGTTTATCCAATAGAACCAGAAAAAAATGGTGATTCTTTTTCTACGGTGTTGCAGGGATTGCCCAATGTGATATTAACGCCGCATATTGGTGGCAGTACACAGGAAGCACAAAATAATATTGGCATCGACGTTAGTAACAAACTCTATAATTACCTCGAGAAAGGCATCAGCACGGGTTCGCATACTGTACCCGCACTTGCATTACCGCCGCAGGAAGGCGCACATCGTATCCTGCATATTCACTATAATAAGCCCGGTGTATTAAGCCAGATCAATACGACGCTGAGTAAAAATAATATCAACATCCTCGGGCAGTATCTTAAAACAAATGAAGAGATCGGTTACGTGGTATTGGATGTAGATATGCACCTCAGTAAAAATGCCGTTGAACTACTCAAAAATGTAAAACAAACAATCAAGGTAAGGTTATTGTATTAAGCAATATTGTTCGCAAAAGCTATTCAGCCACTGCAGGAACGCGGTGGCTGATTTGTTTTAGAACGATCGAAGGAAATCCGATAAAAAATACATTATAAACAGTGAATTATTTATTCTAAACTTTCAATATTTACTGAAAATTCCGTAAATTTGCGTTGTAAATCAAACATTATGAAAGTAGTCATTTTAGGAGCGGGATTTGGCGGATTAAAGCTGGCCCGCAAACTCAATAATAAAGCAGGATTTGATGTAACATTAATAGACAGGTTTAACTTTCACCAGTTCCAGCCTTTGTTTTACCAGGTGGCAACTGCAAGCCTGGATGCAAGTAATATTTCATTTCCTTTAAGAAAAGCATTTCAGCATTCAAAGAATGTACGCATCCGATTGGCAAATGTTCAAAGCATAGCTGTTGCAGAAAAAAAAGTAATTACTGATGTTGGTGATTTTGAATTTGACAGGTTGGTGATTGCCACAGGCGGTGATACAAACTTCTTTGGCAACAAACAATTAAGCGATCATGCTTTTCCAATGAAGAGCACAGTAGAAGCTTTGCAATTAAGGCACAGGCTGATGACCATTTTTGAAGAAGCTGTGAATGCGCAGGATGCAAATGATAAAGCATCTTTTGAAAGACTGATGAATATTGTAGTAGTAGGTGGTGGTCCAACAGGTGTGGAACTGAGTGGCGCTATATCCGAGATAAAGCGTTATGAAGCACCGAAAGATTATCCAGAACTGGATTTGAAAAAAATGAAAGTGTATTTGCTGGAAGGCGGCCCGAAAATACTTGGAGCCATGAGTGCAAAATCCAGCACTGATTCACGTACCTATTTAGAGAGGCTAGGTATTACCGTTATGACCGACACAACATTGAAAGATTATGACGGCGAAAAAGCCACATTACAAAATGGAGAAACTATCAATACGGCCATGGTGATCTGGGCCGCAGGTATAAAAGGAAATGTTCCGGATGGTATCAGCAAAGAACTTGTTGTAAAAGGCAATCGTATAAAGGTGGACAGGCATTGTCTTGTTGCAGGAACAAATAATATTTATGCCGTTGGTGATGTGGCTTATATGGAGGAACCTGCGTGGCCAAATGGTCATCCTCAATTAGCGGGCGCTGCAATACAACAGGGAGATTTACTAGGAATGAATTTAATTGCGGAATCAAAGAACAAAGCATTGAAAGATTTTGTTTACAAGGATAAAGGAACCATGGCAACAGTAGGAAGAAATCTTGCCGTCGTTGATATTCCAAAACCAAAATTACATTTCAAAGGTTTTTTTGCCTGGATGATCTGGATGGGTTTGCATTTGTTTCTTTTATTAGGCGTTAAGAATCGGTTTTCTGTTTTCTTTAATTGGATCTATAAATATTTTACGCATGATCAGAATTTGCGTTTGATATTTAAACCGTTTTACAGAGATACGGATCAGGGAAATAAAAAATAGGAGTATTGGTCAATAAGTGAATGGGTGAATGGTAAAAATTTTGAAGGTTCCCCCGCCATGGTCTGTTGTTATCACCAGACATCGTTTCACGAGCGGTTGGTGATAACAACAAAGTGAATGGTGAATGGTGAATGGTGAAATCTTTGGGGTCTTTAATTTAAAACGAAAGAATATTCTCAAAGAGGCTTAAAAATGCAACTAACAATTATCAAGTTCTTTAATCACAATTGGAAACTCCAAAGATTTCACCATTCACCATTCACGTCTTCACCCATCAAAATCAGCGAATCAGTGGCAAGCAAAACTTTTTTAAAAGCACAATGGAAGAATTTGATCATGGCGAATTATATCGTTGATCCATCTGTGCTTGCTAAATATCTTCCTTACAAAACGGAGATTGATACTTACAATGGAAATGTTTATGTAAGCCTTGTTGGATTTCTATTCAGTGAAACGAGTATGCTGGGTTTTCGCATTCCATTCCACATCAATTTTGAAGAAGTGAATCTTCGTTTCTATGTTCGTTACAATGACAATGGAACCTGGAAGCGGGGAGTGGTTTTTATTAAAGAGATCGTGCCCAAACCAGCTATAACTTTTGTAGCCAATACCGTGTATCGTGAAAATTATTGTACCATGCCCATGAAGCATGAATGGAAAGAAACAAACGATGCCTTATCATTTAAATACCAATGGAAACACAAAAGCAATTGGAACAGCCTGCATGCGATGACAGAAAAAATTGCATTGCCCATGTTGGAAAACAGTGAAGCACATTTCATCGCGGAACATTATTGGGGTTATTCAAAATACAATGAGAAAACAACTTTTGAATATGAAGTGCAGCATGAGCCGTGGAAAGTTTTTCCGGTGAAGGATTATGGTATTGATTGTGATTTTGAAGGGCTGTATGGGAATGAATTTTCTTTTTTGAAGGATTTAAAGCCTGAGTCGGTGTTTGTTGCGGAAGGGTCGGGGGTTGCTGTTTTGAACAAGAGGAGGATTTTTTGAAAGGATAATTTATGTTTTAAGATTTGGCTCCATCTGAGGCTGCAGTGAATGAAGAAAAATTGATTAAAGTTTAAATTTATTTTCTGAAATTATTTTCTTAATTAGATCTGGAAGTTGAATTTTATTTTGATCTGCAACCTTTTTAATTACATCATAATAATTTACTTCACTCCCAGACCATTGTATGTCTAAGCGCCTAACATCATTTAATGCGATGTGAGTATAATTTCCAGGATTTCCCCAATAACAGTTTATACACAGTTTGGGGTCTTTAGTTGCGTGCCAATTTTCACAGTGTTCACAGCTCCATGACTTGGCTCTATTGCATGAACCACATAATAGCATATAATCTTTTATATCTCGGTTTTTCACAGATAAATCGCCCCCTACTTCATATGGAACTCTATGATCAACTTGCAAATAACGCTCTTCAAATTTACCACTGCATATAAAGCATTTGCCTTTACAAAATTCGAATAATTTTGTTTTGAAATCTTTTGAAAAAAGAACTCGTCCAGCAATTCTATTTGTTTGTAACTCTAATAAATTCCCAAATTTATAAGCAGCTATTGATTTACCTTGTTCAGATTTGGCTTTAAATGTTATGAGAGGGATGCCAGCTTCACGAACATCTCTTGCAGCTCTGGGAGGATGACTATAACCATAAGTATTTTCAAGGTCTTCAGTAGTAATAAAACCATGTAGTAATATATGATCAATAACAATTTTTGCTCTTTTATTTGTTATTGATTGCACATATTCTAAAAACTCTTTTGGATATTCTCTTTTCTCGTTACTCATGAAAAAAGTTCGGTTTGATAAATTTGTTTACCAGTAATTTTTGGGAAATCAATTCTTTTAATCAAAGCTGGAGATAAATAAACAGCTTCATAAGTATATTCATGTCTATTTAGTAATGTAGCTTGTGATGAGCGGCCTGCATTAATTTCAATTTTTGATAAGTTTAAATTATCCGGTAACGGATCACCATAAGTTTTATCCCCAGTTCTTCCATCAAAACTTAAAATAAATGGAACATCTCGATTATTTAATTCAAATAATGAAATAATGAAGTGGTCGAATTCGATGTTACCAGAATAATTAAAACCACCATTTTGTCCTGTGCCTTGGTATGGCGGATCCATATAAATCAAATCATTGCATGTTGCCATATCAAGAATTTCTGAAAAGTCATTAGAAAAAAACTCAGTTTTCCCTTTGAGCAATTGGGAAACTCTTAAAATATCATCTCTCATTGCTTGAGGGTTTCTTCCTAACCTCCTTTTATCAGGGCTTTGATTAAACTCTCCTTGGGTATTGTATCTTACGGCAGCTTTTACACATTTTGCTAATAAAAAAAGTAAATATTCTGGATTTCGAGTTTTATTAAATTCATCTCGTATTGTGTAATAATATTTTTCTTCGTTACCAATTTGTCCATGCCATATATCATGGTATTGTTTGACTATTGGTTTAGGGTTATTGACGATGCTATTCCAAAGAGCTACTAAAGGGCTATTTATATCATTAATAATAAAACGATTAGCTTTAAAGTAAAATGATGATGCAATGCTAATTGCAGCTGATCCAGCAAAGGGTTCAAACAATCTATCAAACTCAGTTGGGAAAAATCGTAAGATTTGATTTGCTAAATTTCTCTTACTTCCTTGATATGGTATGGGATGTGGTAATTTCATTCTTTAAAATCTGCTCAAAGGTAACAATTTATTTTACTTGTATTACTGCCAATTCCAAAGTGATAAAGTTGTTGAAAATATCTTCAAATAACATAATTGCTTCAGCCTTACCTTGCCATTTTTTTTTAAACCTTGAAATTAAAATCTTACAAAACAATCGCAGTTAATATAACTTTAGACTTATCTTATTTCCAATCACCCCTTCTTTTCTTTTTATTTCCAACAAGACCTTCTTCCCCGAATCATTCTCATCAAACCCCGAATACTTAAATTTTGTATTCCCTAATTGACTTTCTTTAAATTCTCCATTAGTATAGTTATACCTCACCAAATGATATTATCCCTTGCAGTATTTTGATCATAGCATTTTCCATGATTGCTTTCATATGTGATCATTTTTAAACTATGCGTAAAATGGTCCCTTTTATTCTCCATATTTTTTCTGCAGGTAGTCTTGTAAAATAATAATTCCTTTTTTAGTTTCAACTGTTGCTGAATTTGTAAAAAAGATATATGCCCTGTCTGCTTGTTTTATGATCTTTACCTGTGTTATAAATGCGCCGGCATTTCCTTCGTTGTATGCAATGGTATGATTGGTTCCTTTATCGTTTTCGTTGAACCAGCCAAATGAAAAAATAGGTAAGCCAAACAATAATTTATCAAATTCATTTTTGGATAAAAGGGTTGAATTTCCTTTTAATCCCTGTAGTTGTAGCTGAATAAATTTTACGTAATCAGGCAGGCTGACATTGATATTTCCTGCACTTAAGAGCCAGTTCAATTTGTAATTGTCGAAGGGCGGTAGCGGTTTTAGATCTACATCGTGTCCCCATAGTTGTAATGTATCCAATAAGTTTGGATAGTCGAAACCAAAATCAATGTTTAATGTTTTACCAAAATCGGTAACAAGTTCCTTATAAGATTTGCCTGTTGCTTTTTCAAGCATAAGCCCTGCTAAAATATAATCCGCATTCGAAGCAGTTAATCCATTTTCTTCTTTCATTGGATTTTGTGAAAGAAAATATTTTGCAAGTAGCAACCTTTGATTAGCGTTATCGCCGGTAATTTCTTTTAGTGTGGGTTTCTCAAATGTATAAGTATACTTCGGAAGTTTTCCCCGAAACGTCAATAGGTTTTCCAAAGTAATTGTATGATATACTTTTTTACTTTTGAGTTTTAATGCCGGAAACAGGTCAAGGAATTTCGTATCCCATTTTATTTTTCCCTTTTCAACAAGCAATGCAGCGATAAAGGCAGTAATTGCTTTTGTATTTGATCCGATATGAAAACGATCATTGGGATTAGCCTTGAAATTTGTGTTGATTCTTTGTACGCCGATTGTATGTAATTCAAAAATAGAATCTGAGGATAAAACTGCAAAGGCAAGTTCGGGTATTTTATAAGCAAGCCTGATGCTATCTCCAAAGTTGATTGTTGATTGTGCTTTTACAATTGTTACAGTTTGTATTAAAAATACCAGGATGATGTATTTTTTCATAATTATTAAAAGAGAAAGAAACCGGGGTTCAAATTAAAGCAATGCAATTGTGTGAAATTTCTTTTACGAGTAAAGTATTTATTTTCATTGTATAAAAAATTTAATTAAGGCAATGAAAGTTAAGATAAATTATACATTCAGAAAGTAATTTTCAAAATTGCGACTACACTGTCTTTGGATTTGGAAATAATAGAATCAATTTTATCAAGTACTTCTGTTCTTAGTCTTTTTCTCATTCTTTCTGTTATGCTGGCTGCTATTTTTGAGGTCGCACTTGTTATTATTTCCTTGCTTGTTTCATAATTATAAGCGAATCGAATACTTATCCCATCCCATTGAACGCAATATGTTTCCCGGGGATATTTATCAAAATAGATATTTGTCAGGGGGATAAACTCATAACCTTGCGTCATTGTTTTTGCCAAATCTCCGGGCGTTGGTAAGTATTGTGGGTAAACTTTAAAAAAGCTGTCGGCATATTGCTGAACATATTTACTTTTATATTTTTCATCTTCAATGTTCACCAATGCCCCAAGTCTAGCACCTTTCTTATAGCCAAATCCATTGTTCCAGGATTTGATAAATAAAAAAATGTATATCACAAAAATCACAAAGAATAATATTCCGAGGTAGCTTATAATCTTTCCTGTTTTCATGATTTGATTTGTTTTCAGATGATGTAAGTAATTTATGACGTCTGATTTTTCCCAAACTCCTTCAACAGCTTCTTCCCCCTGCTCCTAAACGCAGGCGTTTGATCCTTCATCTGGTTTTCGATCAACAATTTTAATTCAGGAATTATCTCCGGATATTGTTTGGCAAGATTTCCGAGGATGGTAAGTGAAAATGCCTTTACTGCCACTTCTTCGGTGGGTGATTCAACAAAAGCGAAACAAATATTCATGATCTCTCCCTGGTATTTTTCAGGAATCTCAAGATCCTGTAGGATACGCACAGTATTGCGTTTTACTGCACCGTGTAAATTTGGTTTCTGAACATTTTTTACAAGATTGGTCCAATGTTTTTTTATAAATTTTGGATGAGCCATCACACAATTACTAACGGGCCAGCCTGCTCTTTGTACAACACGGTATTCATCATTTAAGAATAAATAAAATAATTCGTCGAAGCGTTTTTGGTTATCGCCGATCCAGTTGACGATTTTTATGCATTGAGCTTTTGAGTGTTCTTTCAGGATTTCTTCTCTTAAGTTCATGTAGCGTTATTTTCGGGCTTTTTTTTAACCACAGAGGAAGAGGAGTAGGAATATTGAGTTTCACGGAGTATAAATAATTAATAAAAACTCCGTGAAACTCCATTTTAAAACTCTTCTTCCTCTGTGGTTAAAAAAAACGCCACTGAATTACTTATTAAGCTCAATCTTTTCTCCAATAGGATGCTCCGCCTTGAATTGCATTCCCAATAGACCAGCGATCGTTTGTGCAAATTGTTTTTGATAAAACTGTGCTGCATCTTTTACTTCACCCTTTGCTTTTATGCCCGGCCCCATAGCTGCAAACCAAATTTGATAAGAATCTTTTATGTCATCGTGATGGCTTATCCATTCATCTGCAAGTCCGCGGCCATGGTCAACCGTTATGAAGAGCGCTGTTTTATTTTTATACGCAGGATCATTTTGTATAAAGTTCCAGATATCATTGATCCATTTATCAACCATGTGTGCTGCATCCAGGTAATCTTTATAGTGCCCGCTATGAGCCCATTCATCAGTTTCTCCATAGGAAATGTATAAAACCTTTGGCTTTTTAGTTTTCAAATAATTCATGGCTGCATAATGTGTAAACACATCCAGGCATTCTTCATCACCCAATGGCTTGTATGCATCTTCTGACATTGCATTTATCAGTTTCTCTTCAGGGGAAGGATTGCTTCCACCAACTTTATCATATGCTGAATACACAGGGATTTTGCTTCTTTCTTCATTCAGTATTCGGTCGAATGCATCCCATGCACCAAAAGCTGCAACCTTGTTTTGATAGCCAGTTTGTTTGTTTATAAATTCCAACAAATTTGTGTTTGGATTCAGCGGGTACTTGTTACTGTTAACAGCGGTATCAGGATAACCTGTAAAAATTTCGTTGTAGCCAGGGTACGAAAACCAATAACGATTCGCATTATCAACTTTATTTTGAAGTTGCCTGTTGCCATAGATCTGTCCATTTTTTTCAACAACACTCCATAAGAATGGCATTAATTTTTTTCTTCTTTCTGCAACATCGTTTGCCCAGTATTTTTTAAAGATAGCGGCACTATCATCCTGGTTGAATTTTTTATTGTTGGCAATACTGCTATCCATTCCTTTAAAAATTTCCTGCCAGCGAAAACCGTCTGTTGTAATGATGATGACGTTCTCGATTTTTTGTGCATGCGCAACTGATGAAGTAAGTAATA
Organism: Ferruginibacter sp.; assembly: GCA_039934735.1. Classification (GTDB taxonomy): domain Bacteria; phylum Bacteroidota; class Bacteroidia; order Chitinophagales; family Chitinophagaceae; genus Ferruginibacter. Next base: position 51,538 of record JBDTLP010000010.1, read on the forward strand.
ACAGGAGAGAAAGAAATTGTTTCATTTTAATTAGTTTATTTTTTTTCTGTGTCTCTGTGCCTTCGTGACTCTGTGTTTCAAAACCAGCATTTATGTTCTGAAACACATAGACACGAAGGCACGGAGTAGGATTTTTTTTATAGTTCGCCTAATATTTTTTTAATGCTTTTTATTTCTTGTTCATCTGCAGAAACGCTCTTTAATTCTTCTTTCATTTTTTCATGATTAAATTTCATGTTGCTTTGAATCATTGTTCTTGCAGATGTATGAAATTCTGTAGCTTTTGTTTTTATTGCGATGTTAGCAATATTATCAGCACGAACACCACTTCCAGGCATTATAATAATTCGCTCTGCTGCTTTTTCTATTAATTGTGTAACGAGTTCTATTCCGTCAACAATAGAAGGCGTTTGCCCGCTTGTAAGAATTCTTTCACAACCGATCTCAATAATATCTTCCATTGCTTTGAATGGATCATTCGTTCTGTCAAAAGCCCGGTGAAATGTTACGCCCAATGGATATGCCAGTTGAACAAGTTGACTGCATCTTTGTTTGTCAACATTTCCATCTTCATCCAATATGCCAATCACGATTCCATCGCAACCCAATTTTTTACAAACCATCACATCATTTTTCATGATCTCAAATTCATCATCACTGTATAAAAAATCGCCACCACGAGGACGAATGATGGGATACAAATCAATGGAAAGTTTTTTTCTTGCTGCTTTGATAAATCCATAGGATGGAGTAGTTCCTCCTTCACCAGGATTGTCGCAGAGTTCTATCCTGTTTGCGCCTGATTGTTCTGCGATGATGCAGCTTTGTATCGTGAAGCCGATTACTTCTAGTTTGTAGTCCATAAAACAGCTGTTAGCTATAAGCTGTAAGCTATAAGTTGATAATTATAGTTACAGCATTTTTATTAAATCTGATTTGTGAATTATAAAAGCAACATTATTTTAAATAATCAATTTCGCACTTTGATGCAATGTAAAAAATTAATAGGACTGACTTATAGCTTATAGCTAACAGCTTGCAGCTTCTCACATTAAAAACTTCGATTTATGAATTTGGTTTTCATCATTACTTTTCACACTAAACACAAACCCATCCAGAATAGAGTATGCTCCGTATTCTCCATTTTTATTGATGGCTAAAAAACCAACCTGCAATTCTTTTGCTTTTACAGGATCTCTTTTTACAATACGTTCCACTGCTTTTTTACAGGCGAGTTCAGGTGATAAACCCTGACGCATAAATTCTACTACCAAATGTGTTCCGCAGATGCGAATCACTTCTTCACCAACACCACTGCTTGTTGCAGCGCCAACTTCATTATCAACAAATAAACCTGCACCAATGATGGGTGAATCTCCCACACGTCCATGCACTTTAAAAGCCATACCACTGGTTGTTACTGCACCAGATAAATCTCCTGCACTATCAATCGCCAGCAATCCCATGGTGTCATGATTCACAGAACCATCATCAAAAAAATGCGGCGCAAAGGGGCCATGTCCATTTTTTTTATTTTCAATATTGATTGTGGGTTTGTATTCACTTTTCTGCAACCATTTTTTATAAGCATCTTTTGCATCATCAGAAAGTGTGGCAGGTTCTTTTTTGAAACCATTTTCCAATGCAAATTGTTGTGCACCATTTCCAACTAAAATTACATGAGGTGTTAGTTCCATTACTTTTCTTGCAACGGATATTGGATGTTTAATTTGCTCCAAAGCAGCTACAGCACCACAATTAGCATGTTCATCCATAATACACGCATCCAAAGTGACAATTCCATCTCTGTCGGGATAACCACCAAGTCCCACACAACAATTTATAGTATCTTCTATTTGCATGGCGCCGGCCTCAACTGCGTCTAAGCTTTTACCGTTAGCACCTAATATTTTCCAGGCTGCTGCATTTACAGGCATGCCACTGTCCCAGGTAGATATTACAATGGGTTTTTGTGCTGCAGGTTTTAAACTGGGTAAGCTAAGCGACGTTAGTCCGAGTGAGCTAAGTTTGATAAAGTTTTTTCTATTCATATGGATTTTTTGAGCTGTAGAAAGCCGTTAGCTATAAGCTGCGAGCTATAAGTAAGTTTTTTTATGTTTGATATTATTCACTCATTCACACTAACCGCTGTCGGGGTTTGCAACCGCCGACAGGGTTTCGATTGCCAATTTCCGATTCACGATTGCTGATTCCTGCTATGCATGGTAAGTTTCTTCAACATTTCATCCGAAGCTACATCAGCATACATGCCAAATGCTTCTGTCAATACACCTTTTGTTTTTCCATCCTTAGATTCAACAGCATACACAACATCCTCATCAGAAGGATTTGTATCTCCTTCGAAACGATATACTTCTGTTATTTCAAATTCAGACGGATTGAGTGATACGCCTTTTTTATTGCAAATCAATTTATCAAAAGCCAGGTTGAGATCAATTTCATAGCCCCTTGCTTTTAGTCCATCAATTGCTTCTACAACTGTATCGTATGTGTACATGATTTTTTTGTATAAAGTTAGGGAGATAGCCGTGATATCAGAGATCAGAATTCAGAAATCAGCAGTTCTTTAAATCATTTCAGGATATAAAAAATTTTCAAGATTTCACTATTGACCTATTCACTCATTCACCTATTCCCAAAAAGCGCTCGGGGTTTATAACTGCCGACACGGTTTGCCGGTTCCCGATTCCCGATTGCCAATTCCCGCCGAGATTACTTATCTTGCAACAAGAAACTTCATATGAATGCCGTGTTGGCATCGTAAAATAAAATATAAGAAGTATCTACCAATATGAGTAAACCGAAAAGCAGCACTCCTAAAAAATCTTCCCAAACACAAATTTTAAAAGGAAAACTCGATATCAGTCGCAGCGGTATGGGCTATGTTATCGTTGAAGGTGTCGATAAAGACATCCTCATCAGGCCAAACGATTTTGGAAAAGCATTTCACGGAGATACAGTCCGGGTGCAGCTTGCAGGCGATTCCGGCAAAGGAAAACGTGCAGAAGGCAAGATCATCGACGTCACTGAGAGAAAGCAAACAGAATTCGTGGGCAATGTGCAGGTAAATAAAGCAGTCGCTTTTTTTGTTGCCGGAGGCGAAAGGCCCGTTCCCGATTTTTATATACCGATCGAAAAATTAAATGGCGCCAATGATGGCGAAAGGGTGGTTGCCCGTTTTACAAAATGGGATAAATCTGATAAAAAACCGCAAGGTGAGATCATTTCCGTGATTAAAGCAGAAGATGAGGCTGATATGGCCATGAAAGAAATATTGATCGATGCTGGTTTTCCTTTGTCATTTGAAGCTGTGGTTTTGCAGGAAGCTGAAAAATTATCAGGTAAGATCAGCCGTGAAGAAACCAGTAAAAGAAAAGATTTTCGTGATATACTAACTTTTACCATCGATCCTGTAGATGCAAAGGATTTTGATGATGCGATCTCAATAAGAAATCTTGATAATGGGAATTATGAGATCGGTGTTCATATCGCTGATGTGAGCCACTTCGTTACGCCAGATAGTATCCTCGATAAATCTGCTTATGCAAGGGCAACCAGCGTTTATCTTCCTGATCGTGTAAACCCGATGTTGCCGGAAAGAATTTCCAATGAACTTTGTTCTTTGCGGCCTAACGAGGATAAATACACGTTCTCTGTAGTTTTTCAAATTTCAAACAGGGCCGAGATAAAACATAAATGGCTTGGCCGTACCATTATTCATAGTAATCACAGGTTTACTTATGAAGAAGTGCAGCAAACGATCGAAACAAAAGATGGCCTTCATTATAAACCACTTTTATTATTAAATAATCTTGCCCAGCAATTTCGCAAGGAAAGATTTGACAATGGCGCCATTAATTTTTCATCCACAGAAGTGAAATTTCAATTGGATGAAAAAGGAAAACCGATTGGTGTTATCGTAAAAGAAAGCAAAGAAGCGCATCAACTGGTAGAGGAATTTATGTTGCTGGCAAATCGTGCAGTAGCAGAATACGTTTCAAAAATTAAAAGTAATAAAGAACCGATTCCCTTTCCGTACCGCATACACGATACACCAAGTGAAGAAAAATTAAAACCATTTGCAGCTTTTGCGAAAAAATTCGGTTATAAATTTCACCTCGATAATGAAAAGGAAGTTGCTGCCTCATTCAACAAATTGCTGGCTGATGTACAGGGAAAACCAGAGCAGCATGTGCTGGAACAATTGGGTATCCGCACAATGGCAAAAGCAGTTTATACTTCTGAAAATATTGGTCACTATGGTTTAGGATTTGAAAACTATTGTCACTTTACGTCTCCTATTCGCCGTTACCCTGATGTGTTGGCGCATCGTATTTTGCAGCAATGCCTTGAAAAGAATTTGAAGATCGATCAAAAGATGGAAGAGAAGTGCAAACATTGCAGTGATCGGGAACGCTCGGCGATGGAAGCAGAACGTGCAGGAAATAAATACAAACAGGTTGAGTTCATGAAGGAATTTTTGGGAGATGAATTCGAAGCTGTTATCAGCGGTGTTTCTGCATTTGGTTTTTGGGCAGAAACGGTGGCGCATAAGTGCGAAGGGCTTGTAAGTGTAAAGGACCTGAATGAATTTGATGATTTCCGCCTGGATGAAGCCGATTATGCATTGGTAGGCATGCGCAGCGGAAGAAGATTTAGAATGGGTGATAAGGTAATGGTAAAACTTGTTGCAGCGAATCTTACTAAACGCCAACTTGATTATGAGTGGGTGCAGGCTGTAGAGAAAAAAGAAGCAGCTTTTGTTGGGGCGAAGAAGAAAGGGGGGAAGAAAAGTAAATAAAGTTGAGATAGTTAATCGTGATGATAAAGTAAAAAAAATACGAGCTTTCTTAGCCCCTCTCTGAAGGAGAGGGGTTGGGGTGAGGCTTTAAACCTTAATTTCCCATGCAGTCCTTCTCCACACTCTCTGCACTTTTCGAAAAGCAATTTGATAAACGACATTTCCCTGCGGAGCCACATAATTTATACAACGCATCTCAATACATTTTAGGAATTGGTGGTAAAAGAGTGAGGCCTGTTTGTGTTTTAATGGGCAATGAATTATTCAGTGATATTGATACAGATGCTTTTGAAGTTGCAAATGCGATTGAACTTTTTCACAACTTTAGTTTGATACACGATGACATTATGGACAAAGCACCATTGCGCCGCGGTATGCAAACGGTGCATATAAAATATGGGGATGCTACTGCGTTGCTCGCTGGTGATGTGATGTTAGTGGCGGCTTATGATTATATCAATAAGATAAAGCCATTGCATCTTCAAAAGATCATTGCACTTTTTAATAAGACTGCAAAGGAAGTTTGTGAAGGGCAGCAACTGGATATGGAGTTTGAAAATAAAGACCATGTCAGCTTTGATGAATATGTTGAAATGATCACGTTAAAGACTTCTGTTTTACTTGCAGCAAGTTTACAAATGGGAGCGATCATTGGTGGCGCAGGCCTTGGCAACCAGGGACATCTTTTTGAATTCGGAAAAAAACTCGGCATTGCATTCCAGGTGCAGGATGATTATTTAGATGCATTTGGTGATCCTGAAAAATTTGGCAAGATGCCCGGTGGTGATATTGTTGCAAATAAAAAAACTTTTTTAATGATCCATGCTTTAGAAGTTGCTTCTGATGAACAGAAGCAAACTTTACAACAATTAATGAATATCAAAGTTGATGGAGTTGATAAAGTTAATAAAGTGTTGCAGATATTTAAAGATTGTAAAGTAGATCAATGGGCAGATCAGCTTAAAGAAAAATATTATAAAGAAGCGATGAAGCATTTGGAAGATACTGCGGTGTTGTCGTCGAGGAAGAAAGAGTTGGAATTGTTGGCGAAGTATCTCTTATTAAGGGATAAGTAAATTTTAAGAGATGAATTTTTGTTAGTTGATGCGCTTTATTTTTTCGAGAAATTCACTTATGGAGATAATGCTGGTTTTTCCGATTTTTTGTAAAACTAATAAGTCTTTGTCACCAGTTAAAAGAAAATTTGCCTTGCCATCTTTTGCAAGATTCAATAAGAAATTATCTTTATGATCCCGACAAATTTGAACATTGCTTTTAATTTCGATAAGTTCAATATAGGGTTCTAAATTTAAAAGCATTTCCTCAATTGCATTTTGCTTAAAATAGGATTTAAGTTTTGGGTATTGGGAAATTTTAGTTAATTCATTTAGGAGCTCAACACTAAAAAGGATTTTAACCTGGTCTAAAAATAACAACCGATCAAGTTTGCGCTGTTTATCAGAAATTAGAAAACTAATCCACAAATTGGAATCTATAATAAGCCTGAATTGGGGACTATTTTTTTGCATATCGGTCTGCTCTAACCTTTTCAACAATTTTGGTTATATCCTCCAGGCTTGGGACTGAAGAAGACTTGCGTCTCATTTTTTTTAAATATAAACTAAGTCGTGTAGCTGGCTCTTCGCTTACTTTTATTAAGTTAAGTTCTTGCATTCCTTTTATTAACTTTAAAGCTTTAGGGTTTAATATTTCAATTTTTAACGCTTGCATAATCAAATTTAATGAATTTTAATTTCAAAAATGCACGTTTGTTTAAACGTAAACAGCCTATTAGCTAACATCGTAATTTCTATCCCTTCTGGTATAAAAGATACATCTCTCCGGATGAATGAGTAAGAGATGACATCTTTAATTTATAGTTTCCGCTTTTTTATTAAGGAAAGATGCCATCTCTTAAAACCACACGTTAAATAAATTTTTCGCATAACACATATTTGCCTATTTTCCTTTCTCAAACCAAACTAACATGGGTAATTCTTTATTCAGAAAAAAAAATATCTCGAGTATTCTTGCTGAAGGGCCGGACGATTCACATGGCGGCGGAGGACTTCACCGGGTATTGACCGTTAAGGATCTTACATTCTTTGGTATTGCAGCTATTTTAGGTGCAGGAAGTTTTAGTAGCCTCGGTTTTGCGGTGTTTCATGGTGGCCCGGGTGTTGTGATCCTTTTTGTTATTACTGCCATTGCCTGTGGATTTACTGCTTTGTGTTATTCAGAATTTGCCAGCCGCATTCCTGTTGCGGGAAGCGCATACACGTATGCGTATGCAAGCTTTGGTGAACTGTTTGCCTGGATCATTGGCTGGGCATTGATCATGGAATATTCTATTGGTAATATTTATGTTGCTTATAGCTGGAGCGATTACTTTACTTCTTTTCTTGAAAGAATACATATTCATATTCCGCAATACCTGTGTACAAGTTATATGGAAGCAAAACATGCGGTAGAGGGTGGCAGTACAAATGCGGATGAACTTGCTGCTTGGAATACGGCACCGCTTATTGGAAGTTTAAGGGTCATACTTGATCTGCCTGCTTTGATAATTAATTTATTGATCACCATGCTCGTGTATCGTGGCGTAAAAGAAAGCAGGAACTTCAGCAATGTTATGGTAGTATTAAAACTGGCTGTTGTTGCATTGATCATTATTGTAGGAGGATATCTTGTTTTTGCCCACGGTACTACTGCTAACTGGACACCACCTGATGATAACGGTATAAAATCGTTTATGCCTAATGGTTTTAGTGGTGTAATGGCTGCAGTCGCCAGTGTATTTTTTGCTTATATCGGTTTTGATGCAGTGAGTGTGTTGGCTGAAGAAAGTAAAAATCCACAGCGTGATCTTCCAAGAGGAATGATACTTTCACTGGTGGTTTGTACAATCATTTATATTTTATTATCGCTCGTATTAACAGGCGCTGTGAATTATAGAAATTTTGAAGGAGTCGGTGATCCACTTGCATTCATTTTTGAAAAACAAAATCTGAATGTTGGATGGATGCAATTTTTAGTTGCGATATGCGCTGTTATTGCCATGACAAGTGTGTTGCTTGTTTTTCAAATGGGCCAGCCACGCATGTGGCTCACGATGAGCCGTGATGGTTTGATGCCACCAGTATTTCAAAAGATACATAAGAAATATAAAACACCTTCCTTTGCAACAATTGTTACAGGGCTTGTAGTAGGTGTTCCCATTCTTTTTACAGATAAAACATTTGTACTCGACTTTACCAGTATCGCAACTTTGTTTGCTTTCGTACTGGTTTGTGGCGGAGTGTTGCTTATCCCTAATAAAGAGAAAATAGCAGGACGTTTTCATTTACCTTATATCAATGGACAATTTATTTTTCCAATAATTGTTGCGGCTGCATTTTTTATTGCATGGAAATTATCGCCCACATATTTTACGGATCTTTTCAAACTTGATTTCAGTGCTGATCCTGATTATATAGCAGGCAAACAAACTTTTATGGATCTTGCTACACCAAATATTTCTTTGATCGTATTCTGGATATGTGCCGTTTTGCTTGCTATCGCCGCATTTATTAAAAAATATTCTCTCATACCATTGATGGGTGTGATTACTTGTATGTACCTGCTTACGGGTATGACAAAAGCAAATTGGGTTTGGTTTACAGGCTGGCTGGTGCTTGGTGTAATTATCTATTTTTTATATGGATATAGGAAGAGTAAGTTGGCAATTGTTTAAACTCAATACAGAATTAAGAATTATGAATTAAGAATTAAAAAAGATCGGCAATATATTGAGGAAACCGGTAGTTTTAAAACTGCCGGTTTTTTAATATTCATTCATGCGTAACTTTGCGCCTTACCGTCTTAGCGGTTAAAAAAATAATATGAAATACGAAGTTGGTGATAAGATCATTGTGCTGCTTACAGATGAAGAAGGCAAGGTAGTTGAGATCATGAATGATAAAATGCTGATGATAGAAGTGCGTGGTGTAAAATTTCCTGCTTATATGGACCAGGTGGATTTTCCATATTTTAAAATGTTCTCACAAAAGAAGATTGTTGAAAAAAAGAAAATTTTTGTTGATGATGTTCGAAAGGAAAAGACAATCCCAAAAAAGAAGACAGGCGAAGGTGTTTGGCTGAATTTTATTCCTGTATTTGACAAAGATGTTTTTGATGATGATGTTGTAGATAAATTGAAAGTATATCTCATCAATCAAAATGAAGAAGAATATAAATTCAATTATGATCTTGTGTTTAATGCTGAAACTCATTTTGAATTAAAAAATTCCATAAGAGGATTGAGTGATTTCTATTTACACGATGTACAATTTGAGGACCTGAGTGATAATCCCCGTTTTGATTTTGAATTCTCATTGGCGAATGAACATAAAAAGAAAGCACCTTATTACGAAGCATCATTAAAACTGAAAGGAAAACAAATTTTCAAAAAGATCGAAGATTTAAAAATAAAAAATGAACCATCTTTTTCTTATGAGTTGTTCAAAGAATATCCCGATAAAGTAGAAGAAGAAAAAGTGGATCTCTCAAGATTGGGAAATGCAGGATTTCGTATTTATGATGCATCATCATTCCGCGAAAACCTTCCTCCTGCAAGATCAGTCGTTGATCTTCATATTGAAAAACTCACAGACAGATGGAGAGATTTATCAAACTTTGATATACTTACTATGCAATTAAATGCATTCGAAAAATATTATGAACTTTCCCTTGCACATCGTCAACCTGAATTAATTGTCATTCACGGAATAGGCGAGGGTAGATTGAGAGATGAGATACATGAAAGATTAAGACATAAGCATGAAGTAAAATCTTTTGTGAACCAGTATCATCAATCGTATGGTTATGGAGCCACGGAAATTTATTTCAAGTAGCAACGGCAATCGGCAATCGTGAATCGGCAATTCATTGTGAGTTCATGTTTCAATATGAAGATCTGATGATTTGGAAATGCTAAAGACTTTGAGTTATACAAACTTTTTCATTACCAAATTTCCAAATTTCCAAATTATTAAATTATTTCAACGGCCGCTTCTTAATCATCCCTCCCTTCATATCCTTAACGCTGGTCATTACCACGAAAGCCTTGGGATCAATTTTTTCTATTTCAAGTTTAAGTTTACTTACTTCAAGACGGGTAACGATGGTATAAATTATTTTTAGGTCATATAATTTTTCGCCGCTCTTTCCAAATCCACGTTCACCATTATAAACAGTAATGCCACGGCCAAGTTTTTCGGTAATCATTGTTCTTATTCTTTCTGATTTTACAGAGATGATCGTAACGCCAGTGTATTCTTCAATTCCTTCAATGATAAAATCAACTGTTTTGGAAGCGGAAAGATAAGTGAGCATTGCATACAAAGCTATTTCTACCGACACCAGGTAAGCTCCTAATGAAAAGATGATGATGTTTATGATCATGATCACATCTCCAATGGAGAGGCCTGATTTTTTACTCAATGCGATTGCCAATACTTCTGTGCCATCAATAACAGCACCGCCTCTTACCGCCAGGCCGGTACCGGCGCCGAGAAAAAATCCCCCAAATACAGCTACCAGTAACTTATCATTTGTTATTGTGGGATAGTGTATAAATGCAACACAGATTGCCAATCCAATAATACACCATGCAGTTCTTATAGCAAAACGTTTGCTGATAATGTTATAACCTAATATTATGAATGGAAGATTGATAATAATAAGCCACCATGATAATTTGATGCTGCTTAATTCTGCAATCAGCAATGCAATACCTGTAGCACCACCATCAAGAAAACTATTGGGTAATAAAAAACTTTTCAATCCAAAACCAGCAGAAAGAATACCCATGCACATCATAAAAACATCCCCGGTGAATTTTTTAAGTTCAACTTTAAATTCAACTACGTTCCTGGATTTGATATACCTCGTTTTATTATTGCCAGATCTGAGTAGATTAAATAATAACCTGACAATATCAAAAGTTTTCTTTTTCATTTATTTAAATATAAGGAATAAATGCTGTTTTTTATTTCAATAAAATGGTTATTAACTGAGTATAATACGGGGCAGGTATTCCCCGGCACTCAGCATATAGCTTAAACCTATAGCTATAATTGCGACCATGTTTTCTATATTCCGTGGTACGATTTTTGGAACTTCGGTAAAGTAATTATTAAAAAATATTGCATTATTTTACTGACACATTAAATTCATTTTATGGCAAAGTCTAAGAAAACCATTTCCAAAAAAGCTTCTCCCGCAAAAAAATCAGTTAAGAAATTATTGGTAAAAAAAGCCACTGCAAAAAAAACTAAACCTGTTGTGAAAAAAGCAGCAGCAAAAAAAACTGCAAAAGCAAATAAGTCGAAACCAGTAAGGAAGGCAGCTAAGCCTGTTGCAAAAAAAATAGTAGCAAAAAAAGTTGCACCTATAAGGAAATCAGCTCCCGTTGTTTCAAAGAAAGTTGTTACAAAGAAAAAAGCAATAGCGAAAGCTCCTGTAAAAAAAGCAGTTGCAAAAAAAGCAGTTGAAATAAAAAGCAAAAACGTATTACAATCGAAGCAGGCAACTGATCAAATTTCAATGTTCAATGCTGATGTAGAAAAAATAGTGAACAATGATAATGTAGTTAATGAAAGCAATGAACAAATTGTAAATGATCAGCCTGCACCAATAACAAATGCTATACCTGCACCGCCTGAAAAATATAGCCGTCCCGCAGATCCTTATCATGGCAACAAAGCACCGGTAAAGGGCAAACGATCTATAGCGCCATCGGGGAAAAAGCCATTATGGAATAAATGAGTATGTGAATGGTGAATGGTGAAAACTTCGAAGGTTTCACCATTCACCATTGACCATTCACGACTTCACTTATTGACATCCCTTTAACAATTTTAAATCTATTCCAGTTTTATTCCCAACCGCAATGAAATAACTTTGCGCTGAATAAAAAATTAATCATATGAGAATTAATCACCTATTAATTGCAGGTTCCGTTGCAGTATTGCTAATGAGTTCATGCGTAAGTAAAAAAGTATTAAAAGGAGAACAGGCGAAAAATGTTCAACTTCAAACAGAATACACAACCTTGCAGCAACAATTAAAAGATTGTAATGATCTAACGAGTGAGAATAGCCGCAAAAAAGCTGAACTGGATAATGAAATTTCGAACCTGAGAAAACAGATCGATAATCTCAACCAAAACAACACACAGGCTTTAAAGCAACTGGAAAGTTTATCGGTGATCAGTTCCTCACAGGCAGAAAGTATTAAAAAATCACTTGATAATATTGGCGCAAAAGATAATTATATCCAAAACCTTCAATCAGCGCTTAATAGAAAAGATTCACTGAACCTTGCATTGGTAACCAATTTGAAAGGCGCTATTGGAAACATGGATGATAAAGACATTAATATTAAAGTTGATAAAGGTGTTGTGTATATTGATATTTCTGATAAGCTTTTATTTAAAAGCGGTAGTTATGATGTTACCGACAGGGCCAAAGAAGTATTGGGCAAAGTTGCATTGGTTTTAAAAAATCAATCTGCCATTGAATTCATGGTGGAAGGGCATACAGATAATGTAGCTTATAAAGGAAATGCTATATTAACTGATAACTGGGACTTAAGTGTAAAAAGAGCAACAACAATTGTAAGGATATTACAACAGCAATATGGTATCAATCCTGCGTACATGACTGCAGCCGGAAGAAGCGAATACAAACCTGTAGCAGATAACAGTACTCCCGAAGGCAAGGCTGCCAATCGAAGAACAAGAATTGTAATACTTCCACAGCTTGATCAATTCTTTAAATTACTGGAGACGAAATAATAAGTTTAAAATTAGTTTAGGAGCGTGAAGTGGAAAATATTGCCTGATGAACAATATTTTCCGCTTCATGCTTTTTGCGTTCATTTTTTATATACATTACTAAAAATAAAAGGAACGATGCGGCTTATATTTTCACTTCTTCAATTTACAATGATGGCAATATTGATAGATGGATGTAATACCAGCAATACAAGTGATGATGCTGATGGCTTTGCAGCGTTTAGTGTTGATAGTTTGGCAAAGCATATTAAAACGATTTCCGGCAATGACTTCCAGGGTAGAAAGCCATTTACACCTGCAGAAACAAAAACCATTAATTATATAAAGGATGAATTCACTACTCTTGGTTTGGAGCCGGGTAATGGCAATAGTTATTTCCAGGATGTTCCAATGGTAAAGATCACGGCAACGGCTGCCCCAACAATGAAAGTGACTGCTGCTAAAGGAGATTTTGAATTAAAGGGGCCGGATGATTATATTATTTATACAGATAAAACAGATACAGCTTTATCATTTAATAATGATGAAGTCGTTTTTGCAGGTTACGGTGTGGTGGCACCTGAATATAACTGGAACGATTATGCAGGAATAGATGTGAAAGGAAAGATTGTTTTGGTTTTAGTAAATGATCCTGGTTTTAATGCAGGCGATACAAGTTTATTTAAAGGAAAAGCAATGACCTGGTATGGAAGGTGGCCCTATAAATATGCAGAAGCTGCAAAACAAGGAGCAAAAGGATGTTTGATCATACACAGTGATAAAGCAGCGACTTATCCTTTTAAAGTTGTACAGAATCTTTGGAACACATCAAAATTGCGTCTGGATACAAGGGGCAAGGAAGAAAAATTATGTGATATCTCAGGATGGATATCATGGGAAGCAACAAAAAAATTATTAATTGCAGCAGGAAAAGATTCATCGCTGTTAGATAAGGCAGACAAACGGGGATTCGTAGCCGAAGCATTGGGAATTAAATTATCAACTACCATGCAGGTGAAAGTGGAGTATGATAAATCACATAATGTTATTGGAAAAATAACGGGTAGTAAATATCCCGATGAAACAATTATTTATACTGCACATTGGGATCATTTGGGCATTGGTAAGCCAGATGAAAAAGGAGATTCTATTTACAATGGAGCTTTGGATAATGGCAGTGGTGTGGCAGGTTTGTTTGAAATAGCAGGAGGATTTAAAAGCCTAAAGAGAGCACCTGAAAGAACGATTGTCTTTTTGTCAATAACAGCAGAAGAACAAGGCTTATGGGGTTCTGAATATTATGCACAAAATCCAATTTATCCCATTGACAAAACAGTTGCAGATCTTAATATGGATATGTTGAATTCATATGGTAAAACAAAAGACATTGTATTGAATGGAGAGGGTCAAAATGAATTAGAAGATTATTTAAAAGAAGAACTTGCAAAGACCAATCGTGTACTTGTATTTGATCCACATCCAGAAACAGGTTCTTATTATCGCTCGGATCATTTTAATTTTGCTAAAGTGGGAGTTCCCTCTATGGATTTTAAGGCAGGTACAGATGTGATTGGTAAACCAAAAGAATATGGAGCAGCGATGGTAAATGATTATAAACAAAAACATTATCATCAACCTTCTGATGAATTTAGTAAGGATTGGAATTTAGAAGGCATGCTTGATGATATTAAATTATTATTCAGCATTGGCCGCCGCCTTGCATTTGATCATAAGTGGCCGGCATGGAAAGAAGGTTCAGAGTTTAAAGAAATAAGAGAAAAAACCAAACGACCATAATGCTGATGGGAAAGAAAATCTTATTCATATTAAGTGTATTCATCAGTGCCAATGCTTTTTCACAAGTTAACGGTGAAGCAGAGCCGCCACATATTAGTATGGATTCTCTTTTTAAAATAAAGGAAAAAGAATCTATTGGAAAGTTATTCCCGCAATTTAATTCAACATTTAATGGACGAATTATCACAAAAGATTCTTTAAGAGGAAAAGTTGTCTTTATCAATTTTTGGTTTGCAGCATGTCCGCCTTGTATTGCAGAAATGAGTGCATTGAATGAATTGTATAAAAAATTTTCTTCTAATAAAAATTTTGAGTTTATATCTTTTACTTATGAAAGCCCGGCAAGAATTATTTTGCTAAAGAAAAAGTATAGTATTAAATATAAGGTTGCTTCAGTAACAAGGCAGGAATGTTACCGCCTTAATCAAAATAATGGTTTCCCAACAAGTATTGTATTGGATAGAGAGGGAGTTATTCATGATCTTTTTACAGGAGGTGATATTGAGGATAAAAAGGAAGCGAAGGATTTTATTATAAGTATGGTTTATAAAAGTATTAATGGGGCGATAATGAAACAATGAAGTTATTAACCGCGAAGGCACAAAGACACAAAGAAAAAATTAAAAATGAAATACAATTTTCTAAGATTTAGCACGATTGCCTTAATGGTATTGTTTAGCAATTTTACACATGCACAAAAAACAGTGCAGGGGTTGGATGATTTTTTAAAATCTGTGCAAACAGGTTCAAAGTTGCCAGGCTTTGCAGTTTCCATAGTAAAAAATGAACAGGTTATTTTTTCCGGTGGATATGGATTTGCAGATAAGGCAAAGAAAACGCCTTATACACTTCAGACGATCCAGGCCATTGGCTCGGTTAGTAAAACTTTTATCGCCCTTGCTTTGATGCAGTGTATTGATAAGGGATATTTTACTTTGGAAACACCTATCAATGATGTGCTTCCTTTTAAAGTGATCAATCCATATTTCCCCAATGCAGTAATAAAAATCAAGGATCTTGCGACGCATACTTCTGGTCTTATTGACAATGATGCCATGTATGCAAAGGCTTATAATATTGGTAAAAAACCGGGTGTGGAACTAAAAGATTTTATCAAAGGTTATTATACAGAAGGAGGTGCTTATTACGACAAAGCAAATTTTGGCAATTCAGAGCCCGGAAAAAAATACAGTTATTCAAATGTTGCAGCTGCGTTGGCGGCTTATATTGTTGAGATAAAAACAAAAATGCCTTATGCTAAATATACAGTTGATAATATTTTCACGCCACTAAAAATGACAGATACGCATTGGTTCTATGATGATGCAAAGAGCAGTAAGTATGCAACTTTGTACCAGGTGGACAGACATGACGATGCGTTTGATAAAAGTATTCTCAATGCGGATGGCAGCCTGAAAACATATAGCCTGGCTACATATCCGGATGGAAGTTTGAAGACATCTGTAGCTGATCTTACAAAATACCTGATTGAAATGATCAAAGGTTATTCCGGTACATCAACCATCATCAGTAAAAAATCTTTTGATGCAATGTTTCAAAAACAATTCACTCCGGCCAATATGCCTGCGGCTATGGATCCACGTGAGCCAAACAGGGCAATCTTCTGGAACTATAACAGGAAAGGAAAAATAGCGCACACAGGCAGTGATCCCGGCCTTGCTGCATTTATATCATTTGATCCGTTAACAAAAGTGGGCCATGTATTATTGTTGAATACGGATCTTGATGGAAAGGATAATATCGTTACGATTGAAGCATTTGTTAATCTTACAAGAGGTCTCGATACATTCGAAGTGGGGAAATAGTTTATGATTTTTACTCTGCGATCTCTGTGTTTCATTTGCGCCTTTACGTGAAATGAATTTTCAATTTCACGCAAAGGCACAAAGATTAAATACAAAAAAAACTTTCAAATGTATAACAGCGTTTCCTGAATAAAAATACCCTAAACTTACTACTAAATCCCTAAACTTATTTTACTCCAGTTCTTTTAATAATCCTTCCAAATCAAGTGCCTCCGTGTACATCATTAAAGATCCATCAGGATTTGATGGCCATTGATCTTTTGGACGATCAAAATAAAGTTCTACACCGTTATGATCCGGATCATTAAGGTATAATGCTTCAGAAACACCATGGTCTGCTGTGCCTGTCAATGGGTAATTTGCATCAGCCAAACGTTTATAGATAAACGCCAAATCCTTTCTTGTTGGATAAACGATCGCAGTATGAAATAAACCAGCAGCACGTGTAGGTGCAGGAGGAGCATTTTTACTGTACCAGGTATTAAGGCCAATGTGATGATGATAACCGCCTGCAGAAATAAATGCCGCATCCGTTCCATACATCGTGGTTACTTCAAATCCTAGCAGACCACAATAAAAATCCATTGAACGTTTCAGATCAGCAACTTTTAAATGTACGTGACCGATATGCGTTTGTGCTGGTATGATGTATTTATCTTCCATGAAATTATTTTTTAAACAGGTTCGGTAGCTTCTTTGATTACTTCCTCTTCAACAGGCAAATTATTTTTATTGGGTAACATTAAACCAATCATCATCAAAAGTGCCGTCAATATGATTACTTGTATAATGAGTGATTTATTCACAACTGGAATGCTCTTTTCAGGAAGGATAGATAAAAAAAGAAGGATTGTTATCAGACCTCTCGGAGCAATAAAGAGTATTGGTCTTAAGGGTAAGCTAAATAATTTTAATAACACATATCGAATGATAAATATTACTGCAACAATTAGTAATGCCCATAATATGGTATCCTCGTTTAAGATCTCTGATGTTTTCATAAGATATCCAAATAGCAGGAAGAATACGGCTCTTACGAGAAATGTTCCTTCTGAAATTAACTCTTTAAATTTATGAACTTCCTGATCCAATTCATCGGGTTTTAGTTTTTCGATGAACCTGAATCTTTTTAAAGCATCCAGGTTACCGAGAAATAAACCAAATAGAAGTATAAACAACAATGCTGGTAAGTTATAAATTTTTGTTGCTTCATAAATTAATATCAGCAATAAAATAATGGGTGCAAATTTTATATGATGATCAATCTTACTTAGTAATAATGAGAGACCAAGTATTGAAATAAAGGAAATAGCAGCCATTATTAAAAGGTCTAATCCAAACCACGCAAATGATAAACCTGTTATTGTTTTATTGAAAGCAATGAAATTAAAAAATAATATTCCCAGTATATCTGAAAAACTACTTTCATAAATAATAAATTCTTTGGTTTCCTGTTGCTGGACTTTTACACTTGGTATAGCGATAGCACTGCTTATAACAACAAAAGGAATTACATTCAGCAATGAATCTTTGAATGGATATGCATAAAACCAGGTAAAAAGCCAAGCCAGTAAAAATGCCAGTCCAAATATTGGTAAAAACGCAACTACAAATGATTTTCTAATTAAAGGAATTTTTGATTTATCGAATTCAAGTTCAAGTGATCCTTCCAACACGATAAGTATTAGTCCAATCGTTCCAAGCCCCGGTAATAGTGGTGTAAGGTCGGGAATGGGTATTTCAATTAATTCTGATAATTGTTTAACGCCCCATCCTAAAAATAATAAAAGGATAACAGAAGGTATCCTTGTACGGGAGGAAGTAAGATCAAAGATATATGCAATGAGTAATAGTATACAAAAGCTAATGATGATTGCAGTGGTCATGTTTTAAAGATACGATGAGGAATTTACATAATCCTGCCGGTTAAGCTGAAGGAAAGTGAATTATTTTGTCGTTTGCGTGGCAGTTGAGATTGGACCGGGTGAGATCTCTCGAGATGTCAACCCGGGAGATGTCAGCTGGCGAGATGTCAACTCCCGGAATGAATCGTTTTCCTGACAGTTGAGATGGACCGGGTGAGATCTCTCGAGATGTCAACCCGGGAGATGTCAACTGGCGAGTTGTCAACTCCCCGAATGGATCGTTTGCCTGGCAGTTGAGATTGTGTCGGGTGAGATCTCTGGAGATGTCAACCCGGGAGATGTCAACCCGGGAAACAGGTCATCTTCTTCAATACAACAAATGCCTGTTAACTACTTTTTTAAAATTACATTTGCATTTCTATCAGCCGGCTATCGTTCCGATGTAAATCGGAAAGGAAAGTCCGGACAGCAAAGGGCAACACACCGGTTAATCGCCGGCTTCCGATTTTATTGGAAAGAGACAGTGCCACAGAAAATAACTGTCCCGCCTTCGGCAGGATGAGGGTGAAAATGTGAGGTAAGAGCTCACGGTTTTGATTGGTAACAATCATTACGGGTAAACCTTGTGTGCTGTAATGCCACGTATATCAGCGTTTGAGGGCGGCTCGTCCAATTTCGGTTTACCGAAAACGTTGAAGGGTAGGCAGCAAGATTGTGTTAGTAATAACACAGCTAGATAAATGATGGCCGTCCCGATTTATCGGGATAACAGAATCCGGCTTATGGCTGATAGAATTTTTTTGACCTTTGAATGAGTTGAACTTTGTGCTGTAATTAAAAATTATGAATTAAAAATTAATTGAGTTCTATTGAATTAACAAAATTCTATTATTAAAAACCTTTAATTTTTAATTTCTTTTAAGAGAATCCTATTTCTAAAAAAAAATCCCGAAAATGCGTTATTTCCGGCCAATCTTCTTACAGAATCCGGCTTATGGCGGATAGATTTTTTTTGAACTTTGTATAGATTAATGTTTGTGCTGTAA
>JBDTLP010000011.1:0-69741 GCA_039934735.1 Ferruginibacter sp.
ATATGTAATATTAGTGATCGCAGTATTGATACATTTTGTTTGTGCATTGGTTCCTACTGCTGATGTCAACGAAACAGTATTATTAGCAGTTACTGTTATAGTTCCAGTAGTGGTTATTGCAGCACAGCCACCCGTTAACGTTACTGTATAAGTTGCAGTACCAGCTACCGATGGCGTTCCGCTGATCGTTACAACATTCGTAGCCCAGCTTCCAGTTACACCTGTTGGTAAACCAGTAACAGTTGCTCCTGTTGCTCCTGTTGTAGCATAAGTGATATTCGTAATAGCTGTACTGATACATTTTGTTTGTGCATTGGTTCCTACCGCTGATGTCAGGGTTATAGTATTATTTGCTGTTACAGTTATTGTTCCTGTTGTAGTTATTGAACCACAACCTCCCGTTAACGTTACTGTATAAGTTGCAGTTCCAGCTATTGATGGTGTTCCGCTAATTGTTACAACATTTGCTGCCCAGCTTCCTGATACACCAGTTGGTAAACCAGTAACCGTTGCGCCGGTTGCACCAGTAGTAGAATATGTAATGTTAGTGATCGCAGTATTGATACATTTTGTTTGTGCATTGGTCCCTACTGCTGATGTCAGTGTTAGAGTATTATTTGCTGTTACAGTTATAGTTCCAGTAGTGGTTATTGCAGCACAACCACCCGTTAACGTTACTGTATAAGTTGCAGTACCAGCTACCGATGGCGTTCCGCTGATCGTTACAACATTTGCTGCCCAACTTCCAGTTACACCAGTTGGTAAACCAGTAACGGTTGCTCCTGTAGCGCCTGTTGTAGCATATGTAATATTTGTAATAGCATTGCTGATACAAAGTGTTTGTGTATTGGTTCCTGCTGATGATGACAAAGTTATGGTATTGCTTGCTATTACAGTTATCGTTCCTGTTGCAATAGCTGCTATACAGCTACCCGTAGTCGTTACTGTATAATTAAATACGCCTGATGCAGTTGGAGTTCCTGTAATGGTAAACACTCCTGAGTTATACGAACCGGTTACGCCTGCCGGTAAACCGGTTACGCCTGCACCTGTGCCCAGGCCTCCAATGCTATAAGTAACGTTCGTGATGGCGTTATTAATGCAAAGCGTTTGCGCATCTGTTCCAGCAGCAGAAGTTTTTATTATCGTTTGCCCAGTTACAGTTATTGAACCATTGGCAGTTGTTGTTCCGCAACTACCACCCGTAGTCGTTATTGTGTAATTATATGACCCAGCTACAGTCGGGGTTCCTGAAATGGTGAATACTCCGGTGTTATATGAACCACTTACTCCGGCAGGAAGCCCTGTAATACCGGCCCCCGTTGATGAACCCTGAATATTGTAAGTTATATCGGTCATGGCAGTGCCCGGACAAACATTTTGTGCATCTGTACCTACAGCTGAAGTAAGCGTAGCCATAGGACCACTTACAGTTATTGTACCGGATGCTGAAACAGAAGCACAGGGGCCGGTAGTAGTTACTGTATAACTAAACGCACCAATTGCAGTAGGAGTACCACTTATCGTAAATACGCTTGTCCCGGAATTGAAGGAACCTGTAACACCTGCAGGCAGGCCCGTTACAGCAGCTCCTGTAGCTACACCGCTAACTATATATGTAATATTGGTAATAGCTGTATTTACACAAACAGTTTGCGCATTTGTACCAGCTGCAGAACTTCTTGAAATGATCTGTCTTTTAACATTTATATTTCCCGTTGCAGTTGCATGCGTACACGAACCTGTAGTTGTGATCGTATAGGATGATACACCAGCAACTGTTGGAGTTCCACTTATTGTAAATACACCAGCACTATATGATCCGGTGACACCTGCAGGCAAACCTGTAACAGTAGCTCCTGTTGCACCGGCACCTATTGTATAAGTAATGTTTGTGATAGCTGTATTAATACAAGGACTCTGTAAATCTGTACCAACTGCTGAACTAAGTGTAGCAGTTTCATCATTTACGATGATCTGGCCGGTTTTTGTAACCGGGTTACAGGTACTTGTAGTAACGGTATAAGTATAGGTACCAGTACTGGTAGGTGTACCACTAATGATCAGGCTGGTTCCATTAAACAAATAAGTAACGCCTGGGGGCAAACCGGAAACTGAAGGCCCGGTAGCACCACTACCAATTGCATAAATGATATTTGTAATAGGGCTGTTTTTACAAACTGTCTGAGCATCCGTTCCTAAAGCAGATGATAATGTTACAAAGGTTGATAAGGTTCCAAATGATATATCATCAATACCTACGTCATTACCACCCAATGCTGTCTGCAGATCTTTAATACCCACAGTAGCAGAAGTAATACCTGTGCCTGATGTCCATGATCCATAAAACTGTACCCATGAATATGGTGCACTTGTACTATTAGGACCGGCCGGCAATACCGCTGTAGTTCCAATTCCGGATCCATTAATATCAAATTGCAATTGAGCAAAAGGAGATGCGTCATTAAGACTCAGCGCCCATGCAGAGAAATAATAAGTTGTATTGGGCAGTACTGTAAATACTTCCTGCCAGATTGTTGTAGGTGCCCCACTACCATTTACTATCATCAGGTTACCTGTATTGGTAGTATGATCTTTACCAAAGAAATAGCTATGCGTAAAATTGGGTGTATTACCTACTGTATATATTCCTTCAGGGTACATACAACCTGAAGTATATGGAACAAAGCCATAAGTAGAAGTAAATCCTGTGTTTCCAGCAGAAAAATCTCCATTTACCACAAGCTCTTGTGCGATAGGTGCTATTGTTGTTGCAACACAGCCCCCGGCAGTTGTTCCTGTCACTGTGTAATTACCCGCCAGGTTAACAAGAATGCTCGATGTTACTGCACCTGTGCTCCATAACCAGCTGGTTGAAGCAGGTACTGAAGTTGCTGTAAGCTGGATATAGCCACCACCATAACAATAGTCTGGTGTAACAGTAATAACCGGACCCGCAGTTACAGTAGCTGTTTGCGTACTTGTACATCCTCCACTGCTGGTAGCCGTAGCCGTATAAGTATATGTACCCGCAGCCGTTGGTTTTGCATATACAGTAGTTGCGGTAGTTCCTGCTGTGTAAGGGGTTGTAGCTCCCGCATTTGTATATAGATAAGTTACCGGTGACCATGTAATTGGATCGATATAGGTTATCGCTACTGACCATGAATTTATTGTACCGGAATTAAATAATGTACCATCCTTGGCACTAAATACCCAGTTACCATTTGCTGTGCTATACAAAGAAGAAAATGCAGTCACATTCGATACCTGGCCGGTGCTGCCTATACCGCTTGTTGCATCTGCTTTATATGTAGCAGTAAATGGCGCTGAGCCACTACTCAATGCCGTTACACCTGTACTACTTACTTCTGTATTGGTAAAATTAGCACCACTACCACCCCTGCTATTTACGAGATTCAGGATATTTCCATTGGGGGCTTTTATGTTCATTACAAGTTCTCCATCTTTTGGATGGGTAATATTCATTGTCACACTCACACCAGTTACTGTTGCCCCAGTTGGTATCCCCGAAACGTTAATGGTACTGGTTGCTCCCAATACTAAAAAATCAGGAATTGACACATTAACCGTTCCAGATGAATATGTTGAGGTTTCAGTATTTGAAGCCGCAAGTGATTGAATACTATTAACGCAGATACCAGAGCTGGAAGGCGTTATTGAAACCGCTCCTGCTGCTGCTCCCACAAGTTGTGTTTTAGAAGCTGTTGCGGTTCCGCATAAGCCACCGCTGGTTGTAAGTGTTAATGTAGCCGTTCCCGTGAAACCTCCCGGAGGAGTCCAGGTTGCGTTGAGTGTAGTTGCACTGGGTGTAAATGTACCGCCAGAAGGCGTTGACCATGTACCACCTGTAGCAGAGCCTCCGACTGAACCACCTAATGGAGCTGAAGAGCCTGAGCCACATATTGCAATAAGGGCAGCGCCTGCATTTGCAGTTGCTACTGCATTTACCGTTAACAATCCATCAAACGACGTTGTGCTTCCACGGCTGTTTGTAATCAATGCACGGTATGAATAACCATCCAATCCCGAAGCAATCGGGTTTATAGTAAGGGTAGATGTAGTTACACCTGAAACCGAATTTGTTACAACTGAATATGGACTTGCGATCGTCAATGTTGAAAAAGTTGCTCCGCCGTCTGTACTAATCTGCCAGATAGTACTTGTTGGCACAGGCTTGCAACTTGCTACTGCTACATATGAAACGCTTGTACCACTACATCCAGCCTGGTCATTTGGCTGGGTAGTGAAAACTGGTACAGCTGCCCCACCTTCTCCAATTGCATAATCTCCAAATGAAGTTAATGTGCAAGTGCTATTGGTTGGGTTCCTTATACCCATTGTTGGATAGGCCCATGAGCTGACACGTCTTCCAAGAATAAAATTAGCTGTTGTCGCTCCGGCATCAACATCCGATGCAAGAAAATTATAGGTAGGTGTATAGTTTGTAAGTACCACCCCGTTATTTGTAAAATGCCAGTAGCGGTTTACACTTTTAGTTTCATCAATAGTTGAAGTAGCAATGCTAGGATGCTCAGTACCAATTGTATACCCAGTAACACTCCCTGCAACAGTAACGGTATTAAATATTACAGATACAGGTGTATACGCCGCCGCATCCCCAATTTCAAATACCCTTGTGGACGATCCTGTTGCAACACCCAATTGCAAATTACCATAAACATATTTACCGGTTCCAGCCCCGGTAATGGTAGTTGCAGAAGCAACCTCAACCTTGTTTATACCGGTTGTTATTTTACCATTGGTAAATGTAAGGGCGCTTCCGCTTATACCTGCGTCTATACCACTCAGTGAGAGGCCATTGCTATTATTTAGGGTAAGGTTATTAAAAGTAGTCATTGTTGACCCGCTAATGACCTGTGCTGAACCACCATTAAATGTTACAGTCCCTGCACCAGGATTAAAGGCAGTACCATTGTTTACCCAGGCTCCTTTAGCATTGATCGTTGAGGCAGTTCCTGCATCAAATGTGCCTGCAGTAAGTGTTATAGCGGCATTTATTGTTAATGCAGTTGTTGAACCTGAAACATTTAGTTGCTGACCTGGTTGATTTATCGTGATGTTACCAAAAGTTTGCGATGTTGCTGTACCGGTAATATTTTGTGCAACGGTTGTATTATTAAATGTTACCGTTGATGTAGCAGGTACAAACGCAGCAGCATTAATATTATTTATCCAGTTGCCTGTAATGTTTATTGCTGGCGAACCAGTACAGGTATACGAACCCGTGGTTAAGGTCATGTTCCCGGAAATATTAACAGTACCTCCAGAATGAGTAACAGTACCAGTTGCAGCATTACCAATTGTAAAGGCATCTGTATTCAATGTACCTGAACTTAAATTAACTATTCCGTTTCCTGTATAGCCGGCTGTTATTCCGCCTATAACGTTAAGTGCCCCGCCATCAACATAAACTGTACCTCCATTATTCAATACTCCAGCATTTGCATAAACAGCCTGGCTGTTTGAATGAAATGAACCCGAAGTACCAAACATAGCCCAGAAGTTATCATTAATTCTTAGGGTTCCGTTTGCAGAAAAATTACCATTCTTTAATGTAAGGATATCAAAGGCAGAAGAAGTATTTGAACCCGTGGAAATATTTTTTGCACTTCCGCTGATCATTTGTACATGAGAACGGACGGTATATGTAAAAAGGCCTCCACTAACAACAAAATTTCCACCAACACTAAAGAGCTTTCCTGTTGCCCAATCAACGCTATGGGTAATGGTACCATTGGTTGCGACACCAACATCATTTGAAACTGTATAATTGGCATCTGTAGCCTGCAGAATGATATTTCCCTGGGTAACTGTAAGGTTATTAGCGACTGTAAAAGCAAGTGTTGAACTTGTTACCGTATTTGCAGCAGCAGTTTTGTTTATCGTTAAATTATAAAAGGATACTGTGTTAGTACCCGCTATTGTTTGTGCGTTATTGCTTCCTTCAAGACTAACCGTACCCGTTGAAGGCACCAGTATTCCACCATTGATACCGGTAAAATTACCTTCAAGATGAAGTGTACCTGCTCCGGTAAATCTTATTGCATTTCTTAAAGAAGAACCATCCATTGTTATATCGCCGGTTACATTTATAGTTCCGCTCGAAACATCAACTTCCGAGCTCCTGTTATCTCCTCCGGTTTCAGCCATACTTATCGAAGCTGCTGTAAGTGTTCCTGCACCTACATATATTATCTTATCATCCCCATTACCAGTACCGGCGCCAATGGTTACAGCATTTGTTACTGTAAGGCTATTTGTGCTGGTAATGGTTATTGTATTGCTCTTATTTCCAGATTGAATAGTAAAACTTTTACAAACAGCAGCAGTATTTACATTCAGATCTTTATTATTAGGAACAACCACATCTTCTGATGCAGTGGGCTGATGCCCCAAAGACCAGTTACCAGTGATGGTCCAGTTATTGGCACCTCCTCCATTCCAAGTATTTGTTTGTGAATAACTTTGCTGACTGAACGTCAAAGCAATTAACAGCGTAAGAAAGGCTGACAGTTTAAAGATAGTGGTATTTTTTCCAGCCTCTTTACCACTTATTGAGCTTTCGTTAGGGGAGAAAGCATTCAATAGTAAATTAGTTTTCATAATTCTTTTTGAATAATTAGGATATTGGTGTAAGTATAACTCAACAAGTAACGCTATAGTTGTAGTATTATTATGACAGCTAAAAATAAATAAGCTGAAAAAGTTCAGCTATACTAAAATTAATTTTAGCAAACAATTTTTAGAGACTATTAATCAACCGGTAACGCAATTATTAAATATATACACTATATAAAAGTTATTTTTGTACAACAGTTTATCACATAATAAAAAAAGGCACTTTATAAGTGCCTTAATTGATTCGTGTATACGTCAGGGAAATTAGGGAATGTTTAAAATGCTATCAAATAGCGGGTATTACATTGAAAGAATTTGTAGCCATCCAATCTGGATAATAATCGTCAGCATCACCTGAAGAAATCCTTGCATTTGTTTCTTCTTCTTTAATTATGATTTCACTTGTAACTGCGAAAGTTAATGAACCAGAAGTGGCTATCAGCTTTTTTATTCCGCATGTATTTAATTGAAGATCAGTATAAATTGCGATTCCATTTCCACCTAAAGTTCCAATATTTATCACAGTCGTCCCAATCAATGCTCCGGTACCTGATGATAATTTTATCTTTACATTTTGGGTAGCTTGCAAACCTTTTGCGGTTGGGTTACCGAATTGATCCTGGGTAACGATAACCGGCTGTTGCTCAAAAATAGTTCCTGCGGCAGAAGCTACAGGCCTTGTTGTAAAAGCCAACCTAGTAGCCATACCACTTGTTTGTGATAAAGTAAAAAAGCTGGTTCCACTTGTTATTCCGTTTATAGAAGCAGTACCAGGGTTGCTTGATGACCTGTAGATCATTCCCTGGCAATCAACATTTGCTCCATTGGTTGCCTGAACCTGCACACCAGCAATATTAAGTACATCTATATTAGTAGTTCCTTTTACAGTAAAGTTTATCGTGATTGTGGTCCATGAAATATTCATTGAAACAGCGCTGAAATCTTTTGCATTAACTACTTCAATGCTTCCACAACCAGGCTTGAACGTCCAGCCAGATGGCGCTGTAAGTACCAGGCTTTTTGATGCTCCTGCCGTAGCAGCAAAATCAGTAGCCTTCATTTCAGCAATAACAATATTATCAAGTTGCGTAAATGCAGGGCTAATTGCATTAGAAGCATTATCAGCAGAAACAACGACGCTTTGGTTTGCAGGGATAACAACTCCGGCAAAAGCGAAAGATATTAAAAAGAAGCAGATGAAAGATGTAGCGATAGTTTTTGTAAAATTTGTTGTCATGTCCTAAAATTTAAATAATGAGAAAATATTTTATTTAAATTCTATGTGCAGGGTTGACATGGATGGCAAAAACTTTACGGGTAGTAAAACTTGAGAGGATTAATTCTGTAGCTAACAAACAGCTTAGGGGAAGTGCCAACAACAGGGCATTTCACAAAAGATAAAGATTGGGGGAAATTCTTAAGATGAGGGATCAGAGTGTGTAGTATCATTACTACAATACAAATATAGCTAAAAAGATTTCGCATATGCAAGCTTTTGGGAAAGTATTTTTAAATATTGGACGTTTCCGGAAGTTTTAATATTAATCAATTTATTATTAATCAAATAATTATACCATTAATATGAAATTAAATACCCGAAAAAAACTAGCTGTATTTCTATCTGTTTTATTACTTACTCTATGTAGTATACATTTTGAGTAGAGTTTCAGATATATTTGAAGTTTGAAACCAAAAAATTAGTAATTCGTTATGCAGGAAGAAATATTATTTAGCATTCCCCACGTAAAGCTCATACATTCTAAATCGGGACTTTATTGTTTGATTGTAGAAGACGGCAATGTAAATGACTACGTAGAAGATTTTCTTTGGGATCAATTTGAATATGAATCTACATCCGTGTCTGTTCCAGCTAAGAACAGCCCCGTTATTTATTACAATTGTTTCGAACGCAATTTTACTCCAGGAGGATTATTGGAGGAGTTAAAAAAACTTGATGCGGGTGAAGTGGAAAGGATTTACTCACAAAAACATTAAGCAATCAAGTATAAAAGTAGTCATCAACAGCCATAAGCTCAATAAACGGAATGCATATAAATAAAAGAGGCTGTCTTAATTGAGCATTCCAGTCTGAAAACTTACTGAGGTTTACTTATAAAGCTTTCCCAATATCGTATTGGATGGCTATAACGCTTGATTTTAAAGTAAACAATTTTTACAAGCAAACACATTTATGGGTATTTATGGATATTTATATGGATATGAACCGAATAATTTACTTATTTGGCTCATATTTTTATTATATTTGAGCCGAATAAATGTTATAATCTGCTCATGACCTATAATTGGCAACAATCAGACTGGCCTGAATTCACTTATCATCTTCAGGATGTTGAGGATATACTCTTAGCTATTGCGGAAGAAACAGGATATGTCAGTGGCATACTTAAAACGATGCCTAATGATCTTCAAACTGAGGCCATAATTAACATGATGGTCTCGGAGGCTATTAAAACCTCTGAGATTGAAGGCGAGTATTTAAGCCGTGAAGATGTGATGTCTTCCATTCGTAATAACCTTGATCTAAATGCCCCGCAGGAAATTATAAAGGATAAGAAAGCACAAGGTGCAGGAGAATTGATGGTTGCGGTTCGTAACAGTTTTGCATCTGCTCTTACCGAAGAAACGCTGTTTACATGGCATACCATGCTAATGCGTCCAAACACCCGAATTAACGTCGGTGTATGGCGTACTCACAAAGAAGCAATGCAAGTTGTTTCAGGTGCGATTGGTAGGGAGAAGATTCATTTTGAAGCTCCACTTTCGGTACAGGTTCCCGATGAAATGAATAAATTCATTCAGTGGTTTAATGATACTGCGCCGGGTGGAAACAAAGAAATTAAAAAAGCGCCCCTGCGTTCAGCGATTGCACACTTATATTTTGAAACCATTCATCCCTTTGAAGATGGCAATGGAAGAATAGGTAGAGCTATTGCTGAAAAAGCCCTGTCGCAAACGATTGGCCGCCCGGTGCTATTAAGTATATCACAAACAATAGAAGCAGATAAAAAATCCTATTATTCCGCATTGGAAACTGCCCAGCGGAGTAATGTAATTACAGACTGGGTAAAGTATTTTGTAATCATAATCCTGGATGCGCAAAAACAATCAAGGGTATTAATTGACTTGACTTTGAAGAAAACGAAATTCTTTGATCGTTTCAAAGAGCAGTTAAATGAACGGCAATTAAAAGTGATTGTAAAAATGTTTGACGCAGAACCGAAAGGTTTTGAAGGCGGCATGACAGCAAAAAAATACATCTCCATTACAGGCACATCAAAAGCGACTGCCACAAGAGATTTACAGATGCTTGCAAACCTGGGGATTTTTATAAGTTCAGGTGCTGGCAGAAGCAACCATTACGTTCTTAATTTACAAGATTAACAACGCAAATTGACCACCCTCCTTAGCCCTCCCTGGCGAAAGTGTTCGGAACGATCACTTGTGTCTTATTAAGTTAGCCAGTCTACGACTGGTTTAGGACTAAATATTTTTATCGCTCAACTAAATTTTCATTAGTAGTAAAACTGCCGAACGTACTTTTCAATAAATACCCTGGAGCCTAAAACGTTCCAGGATGTCAGTTAAATATAAAACGGGAGATGATGAATTGCCACATTTTATTACTTTTAGCGTACCAACCGAACTTAACTTTTTTTATGACTTTATTGCTAGAAGCGCTTTGAAATTGCTTGGAAATAAAAAAGGTTCCAAACTTATAATCGCTTGAAACCCTTACCTGTATTTAGTGGGAGTTGACGGGGTCGAACCGCCGACCCTCTGCTTGTAAGGCAGATGCTCTAAACCAACTGAGCTAAACTCCCTTTGTTTTTCGGACGGCAAAGATAAGGGTTAAATATATTCTGCAAAATATTTTAGGGATAAAATAAACAGATCCGTCATTTATTTTCTTAGCATACCAGCTATCATTCATATTTCCACTGCCCTAATACGCTTATACCAAGGTACAACCATCTCCGAATCTAAAGCTTTATAGATTCGGAGATGGTTATATCGTCCTTGTGCAGTGGTATATTCATTCAGGCATTCATTAATATTTAACAACCGAACATCTTACAGGTAGCCATTACTTTTTGTCACAAGAAAAATATTGTTCAATTAAAACAGAGTGCCATGCAAGTAGATGAAGAAGATATTGTAAGACTGGGATTATCAGGCAAAATAGGTGATGAAGTATATTATAAAAGAAATGGAAAGACATTTGTGCGAAAAGCCCCAGGCAGTTACAATAAAATACCCAGCCGCAAACAAGCCATCGAAAGAGAACGTTTTAAACAAGCTCATCTTTTTGCACTAAGCGTAATAAATGATCCGGCATTAAAAGCCGCCTATAATATAAAAGCAAAAGGGCTTTCTACCGCTTATATAGCTGCGGTATCTGAATTTTTATAATCAAACCATTAATAATTGACAATAAATATTTGACAATTAAAAGAACAGTTTTAGATTGTCAATTATTTACTCTTCTCCAACAACAATTTCATTCCTGTAAAATCCGCTGCCGCATCCATTACTGTCAAAAGTTTTGTCCAGTTACCATGTGGTTCAAAGTTGTTATTGTAAGTGCGGCTAACCGTAATGTTTACGGTGTTGCCATTTTGTTTTGCTGAAGAAACATAAGAAGAAATATCGTTCTCTACTTTTTTATTTAATTCATCAACACCCTTTACAGCATATCCATCTGGTATTGTTATGGCAAATTCGTAAATGATGGTACGGGCGCAGGACATGTACACATCCAATGTACGGGTACGTTCTTTTTCTTCAGCCTTTTTATAAACGCCCATGAGTTTACCTACATCAAAAATAAAATTGGGGCCCGCCTTCTTTACAAAGTTTTCCATCGTGAATGTTTCTGTGTATTCAAAGCTGGGTTTATCAATAGAAAAACCATTGTT
This sequence comes from Ferruginibacter sp., assembly GCA_039934735.1. GTDB lineage: Bacteria > Bacteroidota > Bacteroidia > Chitinophagales > Chitinophagaceae > Ferruginibacter. The sequence goes on from JBDTLP010000011.1 coordinate 11,601, forward strand.
GGTAATGGTATAACTGGTAAGTTCTTTTGGCTCCTGGTCGAACTGATCCTTTATTTCATCTTTGAAATAATCTTTTTGTTTTGTTCTTTCTTTATCCAGGGCTGATTGTATTTCTGCTGCCTGTGATCTTGTTGCCCGGTTGTCGGCCATGATATCGATCGTCTTCTTTTTATTGATCAATGTTGCAAAGCCGGCTTCCACATCTTCGGCCAGCATCAGCCTCTTTTGATCGCTTTGTTTCATGGCACCTGTTTGTACACAACTTCTTTTTACCGTAATTATTTGAAAATTATCTTTATTGAAACTTACGTCCAGGTTTTCTTTCAATACATTCTCATCACTTTTTACAACAGGTAATTTGATCGGCGTTTCTTCATCGGTATAATCATGCCTTCTGCCCCTACCCTCCCTGGTTAGTGTTAGTGCATCTTCACCCTGGTAATTGGCGCCAAGCTGACCCGCATTCTGAAAAAAATCATTGAAAGAAAGCCAGGTGAGTTTGCCGCCTGATGTTACTCTTACCAATGTTTCAAAATCTCCAATGCCAAATACTTCATTCAGCCTGCCGGAAAAACGATTGCAAACAATTACGATATCATTCTCAATATCATAAGTTCTTTTTAAAAGTTCACTGAACGTAACAGCCATATAAAAATAACGCATGCTGTTATAATTGCGATCATTCGAAACCTGCGTTGTTGAAAATGAACCATACTCATACCAGTGATAATAATTGTAGAGGTAGTTTACAATACTGTCAGCAGGCAGGTTCTTCATCGCTTTTTTCCCGAAATATTCTTCCAGCCCTTTCTCAGGCAAATGATCCGTGATCCTTGAAGTCATGTAGGCTGTCTTAAGCATATCTTTATACGTATCTGTGAAAGGGCCACTTTTAACTTCTCCCGCCTTTGCTACAATATCACTTCCTGGAAATCCATAACGAACCACGTAATAAGGTATTTGCCTGGCCTGCGATGTCCAGATGGTATTGGTAATTTTCGGCAGATCCTTTTCTGTAAATTCAATCACAATATCCCTTTCATCATTAATGGATTTGTTCATTGGCTTTGCACCATTCATATTCATAATGTCAGCACCACATTTTTTATCGAGTGTGTATTTTACATTATAATACAGGATAGGATATTCATCTCCAAGAAAAAATAAATTGGGTCCTCTTACTTTCGATTGATCCTCGATTACTTCTTCAATACGAATATAATAATCCAGTATGTCCCCTACTTGCAAATCAGGAATAGCGATCTTACCTTCCTTAGATTTATCACTGTTTTTGATAAGTACTTCTTCCTGGTCGGGATTGATGGCAGTTGTTTTTCCATCGGGTTTTAAAATCTTAATACCAATATAAGTTTTATAGGTATTGATGAATTTTGCAAAAGCGATCCTTGCTGTTTTATCTATTACCTTATCATAATTCAATGTTGAGAAATCGTCCAGCGCCGTTTTATCTTTAATAAGTACACGCAGGCGCAACGTAGTGAAATACCTGTATTGTTTTACAGATCCTCCCCAGAGATGTATCATTTTAAATTTCTTCTGGGAAGAATTTGACACATCAAATGATTTGGCAATAATGACTGCGCCTTCATTGTTATATTTCTCAGGAATCTCTTTTACATCGAAAGCTTTATCAGCGCCGTTCCATACTTCCTGCTGTATTTCGGTTGCCCTTTGCTGGTAGTCCTTATCATCTTTTGATTGGGCAACAGCAGTTACACTGATAAAAAGAAAACAAATTGTTTTCAACAGATACTTATTCATACACTGAATGATTTTATTTTTTTGAGAATACAACTTGTTCGTTATAAAAAGCTTTTAGTTTTTGTATATCCTTGTTCCACTGTTCAAATTTTGATTTTACCAGGCGTGGATTTTTTATGATGATCGTTTTATTGTAAATGAGTTTACCAGCTTCCTGTTTGATGGTTGCCGTAAACTCATAATCATCATTTTTTATTGACAGGTTTGGCGGAACAGCCGATGCGGTATAACCAGCAGGAATGCTTAACTGTAATTCAAGTTGTGTATTTATTTTATAGCTAAACCAATAATCATTTTTCCTTTCTGCAAGATCAAAAGTAAAATCGCCAAGGTCCTTTCTAAAATCAAGATCAACATACAGGTCATTTCCAAAAGAAGAGATCGCATTTGTATATTTTACTTTATAAGATGCAGTCAATGTTTTATCGTAATCACTCAAACTTGATGTAACTAAATCTGTGATGGCATAATTTTTATTGTTCTCACTTAGGTATTTTATCAGTGCTTCATTGCTTTTTTCTTTTTTTATTGAATTCAATCCGCTAAAAAAAAATTCTTTGTCTTCGCCTTTCCATTCACGTGTTGCTGAGCCTTCGAGATCGGTTCCATTGATTGCCATGGAAACTTTTTCTATGTTTGCATTTTGAGTATAGTCTGTAGCAGGCACTTTGGTATAAATGTATTTTTCTCCATCTTCAATCAACACCTGCCTGCCTTGTATGCGTTCTGCATATTCATTGAAGCCGATATAATTTTCAGTAGCATCTAAAAAATAAATCTTGCCCTGGTAGATCAATGCACATATCATGTGATTGTCCACCGCAATGGATGGCGTGGAATAATCATACGCAATATGGTTGGTACCGATCCAGCAAAGCCTTGCATCAAAGCCGAGAGATTTCAATAATTCTTTGGTAAGATGAGCCATGCCTTTGCAATCGCCATATTTCTTTCGCAATACTTCTTCTGATTTTTCGGGTTTGAAAGCTGCAATACCATCTTCAAATGCGATGTAACGGATATTGTCGTGCATCCAGTAAAATATTTTTTTTATTTTATCAAGATCATTGGTAAGGCCTTTTGTAATTTCCAATGCTTTTGCTTTTACTGCATCATTATCAACAAAATCTTTGGTGATTGAATGGTACCATGCATATTGATCATCCAAAGTATTGAAATAAGTTATTTTTCCTGTGGGCTCATCGGCGTATTTGCAAAGCACCAATATATGTGGTTCGGTATAAGAAGGGCCCGGACTATTTGGTTCTGATTCCCGTGCAGGGATACTTCTGACCACATAAGTAATAACATCTGCATCGAGCTTTTCATCGTACTTAGAAGAACTTGTAATATCGAGTTTCCCAAAATTCATTTCTTTTAATTCTACTTTTATATTCCTGGGAATGGTAATAACAACTCTTTTATTTTCCACAGAATACTGGTCACTAAAATAAATAGACGTAAAGTAACGGGGATCAGTAACGGTCTTTTCAAAATACACATCGCTCCTGCTCCACTTTTTTTCAAATGGAAGATTAAAGTAACAGATGTGGGCATCAGAATAAAAAATATCGTTTATTGAATAGTAATCGTACTTCGGCTCGAATTTCATTTTGTATCCACTGATCTTCATTTCAACATTATCGATCGTTGTTTTGTCGTCATAAAATTCAACGATCGGGATGACGGTGCGGAAATTAATACATTGATAGGAAGTCGTTAATTCCTGTAATACTTTTACGCCTTTGTTTTTTTTATCGTAAACAAATTCATAAAATTCTTTGGAGTTTTCAATAACCACATTGCTGTCTTTAGAAGCAGCATGAGCGTATGATGATAAGCAAATGCCCATGACCAGGGCAAAAAGATTTTTTCTCATTTTAAAATATTCCCGGTTGTTAGATTGAGTTGCAGTTGTTCGTGTGTTGTAAAAATAAGAAAATAGGAGGAAAATCCCTGCTTCAGATACTTCGTGATTCGATATTCCTTGTTCCTTGTACATTATTCTTGCGGCAGAGACAGTTATATATTAGAATATCGAACAAGGAATATAGAATCATCATCTTGTCGCTTGGGCATTGTACGTTGAAATTATCATATAGACAACAGATGTAATAGAATATCGAACAAGGAACAAGGAATATCGAATCACGATCTTGTAATTGGGGCATTGAAAATTATTTTAGGACAACTGCCGTAATAGTATATCGAACAAGGAACAAGGAATATCGAATATTGAAGTATAAGATTCATGTTCCTGAAGTATCTTTATCGTATGCAATCAAACGATCCCCTTCACGGTAAAACACTTGAGGCCATCCTTACACAACTTGTGCATCATTTTGGCTGGGAAGATCTTGGAAAAATGATCAGGATAAATTGTTTTCTCAGCAACTGCAGCATTAATTCCTCCTTGAAGTTTTTACGTAAAACAGCTTGGGCAAGAAAAAAAGTGGAAGAACTTTATATCAAATCATTTACTTAAAAAAATAATATGACTGTTACTGATACAGCAACTATTATAGCTCAAACAAAAAAATGGATCATTGATGTAGTTGTTGGATGTGGTTTTTGTCCCTTTGCGGCAAAAGAAATAAAAAAAGATTCTATTCATTATGAAGTATTGCAGCAAGCCGATAAAGCAGCTGCTTTAAAAGCCATGATGTTAATGCTACAACAGTTAGATGCAAATGATAAAATAGAAACAGCTCTATTAATAATGCCAGAAGGTTTTAAATCTTTTGATATATATCTCCAGTTGATCGACATGGCAGATACGCTTCTTGCAAAAGAAAAATATGAAGGGATTTATCAAATTGCCAGCTTTCATCCACGATATTTATTTGCAGAAAGTGATGAGAATGATGCTGCTAATTATACCAATCGTTCGCCTTACCCGATGCTTCATTTTTTGAGGGAAGAAAGTGTGAGTAAGGCCGTGGATGGTTACCCGGATATTGATGAAGTGCCAAATCGTAATGTTCGGTTTGCCAATGAAAAGGGACGTGATTATATGGAGAAATTGTTAGCGATGAGTATGAACATTTCTTAGGTAGAAGATGCTTGATACAAGGTGCGCATGCGACTCCGGTATCTCTTAAATAATTTCTAAAATACTGATTGCCAAAATCCTTTTTTCATTATTTTTGTAAAACAACATGTCAACATACCCATCATATAATCCTTCTGCAAAGCCTGACGAAGCGTTGGATACACTCACAATGGAGGAACATAACTACAGCCTTGTAGTTTGGAATGATGAAGTAAATACTTTCGAATGGGTCATTGAAACACTGATTGAAGTTTGCAGGCACAGCCAGGAACAAGCCGAACAATGTGCATTCCTTATTCATAATAAAGGAAAGTATGCGGTAAAAAATGGTTCTTATGAAACGTTGAAGCCGCAATGCGATGCGATTACTGAAAGAGCGATTGGTGCTACTTTGGAAGTGATGGCTTAATTTTTCTTCTTACATTTTAGGTTAACGAGAAGGCTTTATTAGTCCTTACAAGCATTTCTGGAATAAGAAATAAGGAACACAAAATAAGGAATAAGAAAGTGGCTTCCCAATTACTTAACGTTATTCGTTTATAGAAAAGCCCATTTCTTATTCCTTATTTATTATTTCTCATTCCTTATTTCCTCACGAACTTCTGTTTCAATGCAGCCAACGCATCTACCATCGTTTCTTTCGTTTCAACTTTAGCAACAGGCATTTTACTTTGCGGACGCTGCTGGTTGCGGGCGGGCATCATTTCTGTTTGTTTGATCGATAACGCAATTCTTTTTCTTGGGGCATCCACTTCCATCACCCTTACCCGTACATGCTGATTAAGTTTTAATACTTCGCCGGGATCCTGTATGTATTTATGAGCGATCTCGGATACATGAACTAAGCCATCTTGTTTTACTCCAATATCTACAAAAGCACCAAACCTGGTAAGATTGGTTACGATACCGGGCACTTCCATTCCTTCCTTCACATCTTCGATAGAAAATATTTGAGCAAATTCGAATACCTGTACTTCACTGCGTGGATCAAGTCCGGGCTTTTTTAATTCCTTGATGATATCATTGATGGTATGTTCACCAAATGCATCACTCACATATTTTTTGGCAGAAAGGCTTTTTAAGATCGTTTCATTGCCGATCAATTCATGCACAGGAAGTTTGAGGTCGTCAGCCATTGTTTTTACAAGACTGTATGCTTCGGGGTGTACAGCACTGCCATCCAACATATCATCGCCATTGGGAATACGTAAGAATCCTGCACATTGTTCATAAGCTTTATCGCCAAGCCTTGGAACTTTTAATAATTCACTACGGCTTTTGAATTTACCTGCCTGGCTACGATAGGAAATAATATTATCTGCAACGATTGCACTGATGCCACTGATATAACGCAATAATTGTTTGCTGGCAGTATTTACATTTACACCAACACTGTTTACGCAGCTCATAACGGTTTGGTCTAGCCTATCTTTTAAGCGTGACTGATTTACATCATGCTGATACTGTCCTACGCCAATGCTTTTTGGATCGATCTTTACCAATTCTGCCAATGGATCCATTAATCTTCGTCCTATACTAACTGCACCACGAATGGTAATGTCCTGGTCAGGAAATTCCTGGCGGGCAATTTCTGAGGCAGAATAAATACTGGCTCCATCCTCATTAACAAGATAAACAGGCAGACCAAGGTTAAGGCTTTTTACAAACTGTTCTGTTTCCCTTCCTGCAGTTCCATCTCCAATGGCAAATGCTTCAATATTAAATTGTGCAACGAGTGATTTTATTTTATGTGCTGATTCATCCATGCGATTTTTTTCATGCACATAAATCAGGGAAGTTGTTTTTAATTCTGCTTTTTCATCAAGACAAACAACTTTACATCCTGTTCTGTAACCAGGATCGATCGCAAGAATTCGTTTAGAACCAAGCGGCGCACTCAATAATAACTGGCGAAGATTTTCAGAAAATACATTGATCGCTTCTTCATCAGCAGCTGTTTTTAATGCTGCACGAAATTCTGTTTCAAGACTTGGTTGCAACAATCGCCTGTAACTATCTTTAATTGCTTTGCGAATATGATCATTGCAGGGGCTCATTCCTTTTATGTAAATCTCTTCAATGATCTCCAGGGAAATTTCTTCCTGTGGTTCAATGGCAATACGTAAAAACCCTTCCAGGAAACCACGCAACACAGCAAGTGTTCGATGTGAAGGAATACCAGCAATGCGTTCAGAAAAATTATAATAATCTTTGTACTTGATCGCTTCTGCTTCTTTACCTGTATTCACAGTTGCTTTAAGCGCCCCTTCCTGTTCAAATAATTTTCTTAGTTTCTCCCTGACAGTTATGTCTTCATTTACTTTTTCTGCAATAATGTCCCTTGCACCTTGCAAAGCCATTTCTACCGAAGTGATTTTTTCATTGATAAAAGCAGCCGCTTCTTTTTCAGGATCAATGTTTGTTTGTCCCAATAAAATTTCAGCAAGTGGCGCCAATCCATTTTCTCTTGCGGTATCTGCTTTTGTTTTGCGTTTTTGTTTATAAGGAAGATAAATATCTTCAAGCTGGCTGATCGTAATTGCATTGTTTATTTTCGCCTGTAGTTCATCCGTCATCTTACCTTGCTCGGTAATTGTTTTTTCAATGAAGGTTTTTCTTTCGGCAAATTCCTGCATGGATTTATTTTCATCCTGTACTTGTTGGATCTGGACTTCATCAAGTGCACCTGTCATGTCTTTGCGATAACGGGCAATGAAAGGAATGGTAGCTCCTCCTTCTAATAATTGAAGAACGGTTTCTACCTGTTGTATTTTGATATTTAATTTTAGTGCTATAGGTTGAGCGAACATGGGTTGTATTTTTTTGGAGGGCGAAATTAAGGGAAATGTCTGATGTCTGATGTGAAGATGTCTGATATGTGAAGAAGTGTTTTATATCAGACATCTTCACATCAGACATCAGACATTTTATGAACTTAATGTAAGTCGCTTACCAGGATTTGCCTCTGCAAACGTGTAAAGGCTATTGCGAATAAAATCATTATCAGCGTAGGGTTCTAATTGTTCTTTTAGATCCTGAAGTTTTTTTATTTTTTGTGAAGCTGGTAAATAACCCATTCCCCAGAAGATTCCACGCTCTACGAGCAGGTATAATTTTTCTTCTTTTTTTATTCCTTCATCTACGATTGCGAAAGTGGGCAATTGATTTTCCAATGCGCTTAATGCGGTTTTTACTTTGCCATTATAATATAGAGGCGCATCTAAAAATTCTATGTCTTTTTCTGCCAATGGCGTTTTATCCAAATAACAAAGTTTGTGGCTGAGTTCAAATTCATCTACCATTTTTTTTAGCATCACCAAACCTTCATGCAATAAATTAAAAACATAAAGTGCAGGAAGATTTTTCTTTTTCTTATCAATAGCAAGACGAATATAGCCACGGTTGTCCTCAAAAGAATACAACGCGTATTTCTGTGTTGGTTGTTTCTGGCTATAATTATATTTTGGCCAAAGCCTTTTGATTTCTGCACTCTCAAGCACGAGTGCCTGCAGTTCGTTGGCGCAGGATGTATAAGTGACTTTACAAACCTGTCTTAAAAAATACTGGCGTTTTTTTTCTGCATCATTGTGCGTAAAATGACTGCTTACTCTTTTCCTGAGATTGATAGCTTTACCAACATAAATTATTTTTCCTTTTGCATTGTGGAAATAATAAACACCTGGGTTGGCTGGTAATTGTTCTATTTGATTTTTATCAAGATTTTCCGGGAGCCATTGTTCAGCAGAAGATCTTTTGAGCATGGCGTTAATATGAACATTCCCATCATTGGTCAATATCTTATCAAACAATGCTACCGTTGCTTTTGCATCTCCATCAGCACGGTGGCGATCATCAATGCGGATATCCAGATTGCGGCAAATATTTCCCAAACTATATGATGAATATCCAGGAAATACTTTTCGGCTAAGCCTTACCGTACAAAGTTTTTTTACATTCAGTTCATAGCCGCTTTGTTTCAAATGATGTTTTACGAAAGAGAAATCGAAATTGACACTATGGGCTACAAAAATATTATCGTGAAGCATCTCATAAATATCTTCTGCAACTTCTTCAAACAAAGGCGCATCTGCTACCATTTCATTGGTAATGCCTGTTAATGCAGTAATATAAATAGGAATTTTCTTTTCAGGATTTATCAGTGTTTTGAAATGTTTCGTTACGCGATTGCCATCATGCACATAAATGGCGATCTCAGTGATGGCGTGTGCAGCTGCGTGGCCACCGGTTGTTTCTATATCTACGATTGCGTACAAGGCAATTTGGAAATTTGGTGATTTGATAATTTGGAAATGGAAAGGCAATTTACTAATTAATTTAGTTCATGCGAAAGATTTTTAAAAAGCCTCTCCCCAACCCCTCTCCGAAGGAGAGGGACATAATGTGTAGGCCCTCATGTTTTATTTTGCTTGCGCAAAAAATGCCACTGATTCACTGATATTATTTATTTGATACACTAGCCGATCTGGTATGCAATCTATTTGGTTTCTTCCCCCTTCGGGGGAGATAGAGGGGGCTTTTAGAGGTCTTTTTTTCCTTATCATTTTGTACCTTCGCCAACTTGTAAAGAAGAAGATAAACAAACATGGAACTGAGTAAAAATTTTGAGCCGCAGGCGATTGAAACAAAATGGTACCAGCATTGGCTGGATAAGCAATATTTTAAAAGTGAACCGGATGAACGCGAGCCTTATACGATCGTGATGCCGCCGCCGAATGTAACGGGTGTGTTGCACATGGGACATTGCTTAAACAATTCCATCCAGGATATTTTAATACGACGTGCAAGAATGCAGGGGAAGAATGCGTGCTGGGTTCCTGGAACGGATCATGCATCTATTGCTACTGAAGCAAAAGTAGTGGGTATGTTGAGAGAACGCGGCATTGCTAAATCCTCTTTATCAAGAGATGAATTCTTAGGCTATGCCTGGGAGTGGAAAGAAAAATATGGTGGCATCATCCTGCAGCAATTAAAGAAACTAGGTTTTAGTCTTGATTGGGATCGTACGTCATTCACCATGGACAAAGATTATTATGCATCTGTAATAAAAGTTTTTATTGAGCTGCATAAAAAAGGAATGATCTATCGCGGCAAGAGAATGATCAACTGGGATACAAAAGCGCTTACAGCTCTCAGTGATGAAGAAGTTATTAGGAAAGAAACGAAGCAGAAGTTATATTTTTTGAAGTATTCAGTAGAGACAACGGACGACGGACAACCGACGACCGAAAATGCATCACATATTGTTATAGCTACAGTACGGCCAGAGACAATCATGGGTGATACTGCAATTGCAGTACATCCCGATGATGAACGTTATAAACATTTGCATGGAAAATTTGCCATCGTACCGTTGATCAATAAACGCATTCCTATCATAACAGATGATTATGTTACGATGGATTTTGGAACAGGTGCATTAAAGGTTACACCTGCACATGATATGAATGATAACCAGCTTGGACAAAAACATGGATTGGACGTTGTTGATATTTTTAATGATGATGGCACTCTAAATGATGATGCACAAATTTATATCGGGCTTGATCGTTTTGCTGCAAGAAAAAAGATTGCTGTTGAACTGGAAGAAAAAGGATTTTTAATAAAAACAGAAGAATATACAAGTGAAGTTGGTTATAGTGAACGTACAGATACTGTTGTAGAACCACGCCTGAGTTTGCAATGGTGGTTAAGCATGAAAGATCTTGCAACACCTGCATTGAAAACGGTAATGGATGAAGAAATAAAATTCTATCCGCCAAAATTCAGAAACCTGTATCGTCATTGGATGGAAAATATCAAAGACTGGTGTATTAGTCGCCAGCTTTGGTGGGGACATCGTATTCCTGCGTGGTATGATAATGAAGGACGTTATGTTGTTGCGGAAACGGAAGTGGAGGCAAAAAAATTGTTCAAAATTCAACATTCAATATCCAATGCTCAATTAAAGCAGGATGAAGATTGTTTGGATACCTGGTTCTCTTCATGGTTGTGGCCTTTTGAAGTTTTCAAAGGATATTCAGATCCGGGTAATAAAGAAATTAAATATTATTACCCTACTGATACATTGGTAACAGCACCTGAAATTATTTTCTTTTGGGTTGCACGTATGATTATGGCGGGATTTGAATTCATGAATGAAAAACCTTTCCAGGCAGTTTACTTTACAGGTATTGTGAGAGACAAGCAGGGAAGGAAAATGAGTAAGAGCCTCGGCAACTCACCGGACCTGTTAGGTTTGATTGATCAGTATGGTGCTGATGCAACACGTTTTGGAATTATGATCGCATCTCCAGCGGGTAATGATATTTTATTTGATGAATCAGCATTGGAGCAGGGAAGGAATTTTAATAACAAGATGTGGAATGCGTTGAAGCTTTTGAAAATGTGGGAAGGGCGGCAGGATATCAGACATCAGACATCAGATATCAGCTCATCTACAAACGATTTTGCCGTTGTGTGGTTTGAGAATAGATTGAATGAAGTGAAAGCTGAAGTTGATTCAATGATGGACCAGTTTAGATTGAGTGAGGCTTTGAAAACAATTTACTCATTAATATGGGATGATTTCTGTAGCTGGTATTTGGAATGGGTAAAGCCCGGCTTTGAACAACCTATTGATGCAGCTATTTATAAAAAGACAATTGGATTTTTTACAGAGTTAATGCAATTGCTGCATCCATTTATGCCATTTATTACAGAGGAGATTTATCATTTACTCGATGAAAGGAGCGATGATCTTTGTGCGAAATTATCTGGGAAAAACATTGCCACTGATTTACTGATTTTAAATAAAGGAAAATTGTTGAAGGAATTAATTACAGGTTTAAGAGATGTTAGAAATAAACAGCAGATAAAACCTAAAGAAACAATAGAACTGTTTATTGATTCCGAAAATAAAAATGCTTATGATGGCATTGATGCTATTTTAAGAAAACAGGTAAATGCAACATCCATTTCATTTACAAATACACCTGTTGCAGATACTATTTCATGTGTGATTGGTAAGGATAAGTTTTATATTAAGACAGAGCAGCCAATCAATAAAGGCAATCAAAAAGATGACCTTGAAAAAGAACTTGATCATTTAAAAGGTTTTTTGATATCCGTAGAAAAGAAACTTGGCAACGAAAAATTTGTGAGCAATGCAAAACCGGAAGTGTTGGCAATGGAACAAAAGAAAAAATCAGATGCGGAAACGAAGATCAGGGTGATAGAAGAAAGTCTGAGTCTATTATAACACGAATTAAAAGCACTAATTACACTAATTAATACAAGTATAATTTAATGTAAGTCCTGTTGCAAAAGTATTACCCGGAATTCTATGTTTCATTTCAAGGTTGTTAATTCGTGAAATTCGTGCCTTCGATTCGTGTTTCCTTTGTAGATTCGTTATTATTAATAAAGTAATTACCCCATGCGTATATTCAAAACTGCTCTTTTTTTAATGGTTGCATTGTTTGCAAGCCAATTGATTTTTGCACAACAAAAGAAACCTGTCGCTAAAAAGTCAGAGGTCATCCCGGTAACAAAATTCAAAGCACCTAAATTGCGAACTGTGCTTGATACGTATAAAGATTCTGTTGCTGTTTCTGCTGAGGAAGCTGTAAGAATAATTGGCCTGCCATTAAAAATCAGTGATGATAAAAAAATGGAATACAGTATTTCTTCTTATCAATTCTTGTACAAAAAAGCGGGTGTAACTGAAGATGAAAAAGGCGAACCACAACCAGCTACTACTATTTCTTCTGATAGGTTTAAAATTTCTCCCCTGCCCGATCTTTGGGTGAATCTTATAAAAGAACAGGTACACCAGGGAGAAGAATTTTACTTTTTTGATGTGATTGCAAAAGATGCCCAGGGAAGAGTGATGTATGCGCCCAATTTAAAAATCACGATAAAATAATTAATGCTGGAAATAAAAAAGGCCGGAATAAAAGACATCGAACTTATTCAGCAACTTGCTCATGCGATCTGGCCGGATGCTTATGGTAAAATCATTTCTCCTGGTCAGTTGAGCTACATGCTGAATCTTATTTACAGTAAAGATGCTTTAACCAACCAGGTTGAGAATCTACATCATCAATTTATCATAGTAAGAGAAAATGATCATGCAGTCGGCTTTGCATCCTATTCTCCAAAACATTCAGGAGATGCTACCATTTATCGCCTGCATAAATTATACGTATTACCCAATCAACAGGGAAAAGGAACTGGTAAATTTTTATTGAATTTTATAAAAGAAGAGATCAAACAAACAGGTGCAAAAATTATAGAACTGAATGTAAACCGACATAACAAAGCACTTCACTTTTATAATAAGATTGGGTTCTCGATTGCAAGGGAGGAGGATATTGATATTGGAAGTGGTTACTTTATGAATGACTTTGTAATGGAATTAAGAATTATGAATTATGAATTATGAATTAAAGCAGCATTCATTTAAACACATTCATAATTCTCAATTCATAATTCTCAATTGCTGCGTCACCAAACGAGCTGATGAGTTTGTTTAATAATCCCCATCACAAACACACTCTGCACATTTCCCACATTCTCTATTTGTGAAAGCCTGTTTACATGAAAATCATAATAACTATCCATATTTTCTTCTACTACTTTAAGCATAAAATCAAATTCACCTGAAATATTATAGCATTCTATTACTTCATTCAAAGCATTGATCGTTTTAATAAATTTAATTCCGGCATTTTTGCTATGTTCTTTTAAACTTACATAACAGATCACCATTAAACCCTTTTTTACTTTTGCATGATCCACCAATGCTCCGTATTGTTTGATCACCCCGTTTTGTTCCAGGCGCTTGATGCGTTCGTGTACAGGTGTGGTGCTCAGGTGAATTTTTGCAGATATTTCCTTCACGGTTATTCGGGCATTTTCCTGCAATAACTTAAGTATAGCCAGATCCATTTTATCCAGTGCAGGAAGTGCGATAGATGTTTGTTCTTTTTGAACGGTCTTTTTCATATCAAACTGTTGTTTTATTCTACAAAATACTAAAATAATAACATTTTATTCCAAATTTATAATTGCACATAGAATTTAATACTATAAAAAGTACATTTGTGTCTTAAAACAAATAATTATGTCAACAATCACAGAAAAAGCAATCGATTTTAACCTTGCTTACAAGGTAAAAGATATGAGCCTTGCCGCATGGGGCCGTAAAGAAATTATGTTAGCCGAAGCAGAAATGCCAGGCCTAATGTCAGTTAGAAAAGAATTTGGCCCGAGCCAACCATTGAAAGGCGCACGCATCGCAGGTTGTCTTCACATGACAATTCAAACTGCCGTATTGATCGAAACATTGATCGCTCTTGGTGCTGAAGTAAAATGGAGCAGCTGCAATATATTTTCTACACAGGACCAGGCTGCTGCTGCTATCGCTGCTGCAGGTATTGGTGTGTATGCATGGAAGGGACAAACACAGGAAGAAGCTGATTGGTGCATTGAACAAACTTTGTTCTTTGGTAGTGCTGACAAACCTTTGAACATGATCCTTGATGATGGTGGTGATTTGACCAATATCGTTTTTGATAAATACCCTGAGTTGATTAGTCATGTAAAAGGATTGAGCGAAGAAACTACAACAGGTGTTCACCGTTTATACGAGCGTATGGCTAAAGGTACTTTGCCTATTCCTGCGATCAACGTGAACGATTCAGTTACCAAATCTAAATTCGATAACAAATACGGTTGTAAAGAATCATTGGTAGATTCTATTCGTCGTGCTACTGACGTGATGATGGCTGGTAAGGTTGCTGTTGTTGGTGGATACGGTGATGTTGGTAAAGGATCTGCAGAAAGTTTACGTGGAGCTGGTGCTCGTGTAATCGTTACCGAGATCGATCCAATCTGTGCATTACAAGCAGCCATGGACGGCTTTGAAGTTAAGAAAATGATCGATGCAGTTAAAGAAGCTGATATCATTGTTACGGCTAGTGGTTGCCGTGACCTTATCACTGCTAAACATTTTGAATCAATGAAAGACAAAGCGATCGTTTGTAACATCGGCCACTTTGATATCGAAATCGATATGGCATGGTTGAATGAAAAACATGGTGCTACAAAAAATACCATTAAGCCACAGGTTGATCTTTATACCATCAATGGTAAAGACGTGATCATCCTTGCTGAAGGACGTTTGGTTAACTTAGGTTGCGCTACCGGCCATCCAAGTTTTGTAATGAGTAATTCATTTACAAACCAAACACTTGCTCAAATTGAATTGTATACCAATCCTGGTAAATACGAAAACAAAGTGTATGTATTACCAAAACACCTTGATGAAAAAGTTGCACGTTTGCACCTTGCTAAAATTGGTGTTGTATTGGAAGAATTGACTGATGCACAATCTGAATACTTAGGCGTTAGTAAAGAAGGTCCTTTCAAAGCTGAAATGTACCGTTACTAAGCTGTAAGCCTTTAGCGATAAGCTATAAATAAAAACCCACTTCCTGTGAAGTGGGTTTTTATTTATATTGAAATCATATTTGTAGTTTGCAGTAAAAAAAAACCGTGTACATCAATATTCATAGCCATAATGGTGCTAACCCAAATGAGTGGGTGATTCAAAATGTGTATAATGGTTTTGAAAGAACATTAATGCCCGGTAATTATTCTGCCGGAATTCATCCATGGTATATTGAAGCTATTGAATGGAAAACAGCATTCAGCTTATTAAAAACACTTAGTGAAAATGATTCTGTATTGGCCATGGGAGAATGTGGACTTGATAAAGTTTGCAAAACAGGTTTTCATTTGCAGCAAGAAGTATTTATTGCACAAATTTTATGGGCGAATGAAATAAACAAACCGTTAATTATACATTGTGTTCGTGCTTATGAAGAAGTATTGCAACTATTAAAAAAATATAATAATAAAGTGCCCGTAGTATTTCATGGCTTCAATAAAAACCTGGTTCTCGCAGAAGAAATTATCCAGCATGGATATTTCATCAGCTTTGGAAAAGCATTGCGTCAACCCAATATTAAAAATGTATTTGCAGCAGTTCCTTTGGAAAAAATATTTTTGGAAACAGATGATACTGATAAAACAATAAAAATGATCTATGCAGAAGCAGCTTCCATAAAAAAAATTTCAGAAGAAACTTTAAGTTTGCAACTCGTTAAAAACGTAATGACTGTATTTAATAAAGACGTTTTAAAATAAACAATGATGGATACATCCTGGTTAAGCAGAACAACATTATTAGTAGGTGAAGAAAAACTTGCGAAACTTACCCATGCGCATGTAATGATAATAGGCATGGGTGGTGTTGGTTCTTTTGCTGCAGAATTTATTTGCCGCAGTGGTGTTGGCAAAATGACGATCATTGATGGTGATGTGGTTGATCCGACAAACCGCAATAGACAATTGCCTGCGCTTGCTACCAATCACGGACAACCGAAAGCTGATATCATGGCGGAGAGATTACTTGCTATTAATCCTGAGTTAGCATTAACAGTCATCAAAGAATTTATCAATCCCGAAATGGTGGAGCAATTACTCGATGTAAATCCTGATTATATTATTGATGCTATTGATAGTGTTACTCCAAAAATTACTTTTATGAGAATGGCTCATGAAAGAAAAATGTCCATGGTAAGTAGCATGGGCGCAGGTGGAAAATTAGATCCAACACAATTACAGGTTGCAGATATTTCTAAAACATTCATTTGCCCGTTTGCGCAACAAATAAGAAAAATGCTGAAGACACATGGCATTTACAAAGGCCTTAAAGTTGTTTTCTCTCCTGAAGTTCCTCCTAAGGAAAGCCTGATGCTGACTGATGGAAGCAACTATAAAAAATCTGCGTATGGAACGATTTCATATTTGCCTGCAGCTTTTGGTGCTGTGGTTGCATCGGTTGCTATCAGGGATTTGTTGGAAAGGTATTAGAGAAACGTAAACGTTTTCTAAAGTGTTTTTTTAACACAGAGTTAGAGGAGTTTAAGATTGAGTTTTATAGAGTAATTATTAATAAACAAAAACTCTGTGAAACTCTATATTAAAACTCCTTTCACTCTGTTAAAAAAAGATCTTAATGCTCCTCATCAAAATATATTTTATAAAATTTCTTTCCAGATTCATCCACACCTTTCTCAATCAAATCGCGGCGGCCATGAATGTAAATATGAAAATTCTTATCAAGCTTTAAAATAGATTTAAAAAGTTTTTGTTGCTTTTTTACAGCTGCCAAATTAATATCAAACTCATCTTCAATTTCATAATTGCGTGCAGCTTCAAAATTCTTTTTGTATTGTTTAAAACTATCTATCAGTTCCGGCTGATCAATTACTTCAGTTGCAAACTCATCTAAATTAAACTGGTCATGTGTTTTAAAATAATCCATGCTTCGGTTCATCAATTCAAGTTGATCAGATTTACCGGCCTCAAATTTTTCGGGAAATTCATTTGTGGCAAATTGTTTACACAAGGCAAGATATTTATCAGTATGATGATAATCATCAGCAATCGGTTGAACCTGCAAAAAATCATTGATCCAATATTGTGCATCCTGTTGTTTATTGGTATGATCAATCACACAAACCTTATAACCATCTTTTGCATTTGTTTTAAATACGAGGCAACCTTTATCAGGCTTATTGATATTGATACCATCTTCCTGTATCACTTCAAGACTTTCGCCATGTTCAAAAACTTTTAAAAAAGTTTCCTTGTTCTCCGATTTAAAAATACCAACAGCCTGTACAAAATCATTTTCAAAAGGAATATTATCAAGCATTACAATACACACCTCTCCTTCCTTTACTTTAACGTGTGTGGATTTGCTATAGAGAAATTGAGCAAGCTTATTACTGTCAGGTATAAAATCTTCTTTGTTATTAAATATGGCTGTCACATAGTTATATGCCTCGTTCATTTTAACATCATGTAAATGTGTAAAATGATGAAGTTCGTTTTCATTGATGGATCCAAGAAAATACTTAACCAATAATTTTTGAACAATGGCATCATTTAAAGTCAGTGTGTTCAATGATAATTTCAATGCTTCGCCACGTGTTGGATTTCCAATCTTATGTACAATAGCCCGTAGGATGTTTACATTTTCTATTCCTGTCATGCGGCAAAAATAAGGGAGAAAATGTAAGATGTATGAGGTAAGATTTAAGATGTCCTTTGCTTAATGTTTATAACTGATTTGGTTAAAGAATTCCTTTTACAATTTTCTTAACGTACCAGCTTTTACATTTGAGCAAACAAAAAATTACTATATGTTACAAAAACCATCAAATGCTTTTATTGCTGCTTCATGGATTGCGCTTGGAGCAGGCATGATCGGGTTTATTGTTGGGCTTTGGAATGCGGGAATGGAACTGAATGAAAAAGGATATTATTTCACTGTATTGATGTTTGGACTTTTCGCTGTTGTATCTGTACAAAAAAGTGTAAGGGATAGAATGGAAGGACTTGCAGTCACAGATATTTATTATGGCTTGTGTTGGTTTGCAACCGTTCTTTCTATTGTTTTATTGATCGTTGGTTTATGGAACACTTCATTGTTGCCAAGTGAAAAAGGTTTCTATGCCTTTTCATTTTTACTTGCCTTATTCGGTTCTATTGCGGTACAAAAAAATATCAGGGACAATACCGAACCTCTAAAGATTCCTTCCAACGAATAAAGATTTACCCTCGAAAACCCATTTGAAAGCAGCTCCGTAATTGGAGCTGTCTTTTTATGTATGATGTAAGATGTAAGATGTATGATTTTTTTACGAAATTTAAAATCATACATCTTACATCATAGATCATACATCTTATGAACCGCAACTTATACAACCATCCTGCATCGTACAGGTTTCACCATCAGTCATTGTTGGCTCAACGTCAGTAGTTGTAGTTGTTATGGTAGTTGTATAACTAGTGGTAGTTTCAACCGACGGTATCACTGGTTCTACTTCTTTGCTTCCTTGTTTTTCAACAGTGAATTGTACAGCTTGAGTAGCAGCCTGTGAACGTAAATAATACATACCTGTTTTCAATCCTTTTTTCCATGCATAAAAATGCATAGAGGTAAGTTTCGCAGTTGTTGGACTATCAACAAATAAATTCAATGATTGTGATTGACAAATATATGCGCCACGATCTGCAGCCATATCAATCAGGTTACGTTGTTTTATTTCCCAAACTGTTTTATACAATTCTTTTATATCAGCTGGTATCTCGTCAATTTTTTGAATAGAACCATTTGCTGCAATGATTTTATTTTTCATTGCATTCGTCCACAAACCAAGTTGTACAAGATCTTTTAGTAAGTGTTTGTTTACGATAATGAATTCACCACTCAATACTCTGCGTGAATAAATATTACTGGTATAAGGTTCAAAGCATTCGTTGTTACCAAAAATTTGTGAAGTAGATGCAGTTGGCATTGGTGCCAGTAACAAAGAATTTCTAACACCGAATTCTTTTACTTCCTCCTTCAAACCTGCCCAATCCCAACGATCTGTTGGAGTAACACCCCACATATCAAACTGGAATATTCCTTTTGATACCGGAGAGCCGGCGAAAGTTTCATAAGCACCTTGAGTTTTTGCAAGATCTTTACTTGCTGTCATGGCAGCAAAGTAGATCGTTTCGAAAATATTTTTATTCAGCATTTTTGCAAGATCACTTTCGAATGGCAAACGCAACATAATGAATGCATCTGCTAAACCCTGAACACCTATACCAATTGGACGGTGTTTCATATTTGATGTCCTTGCTTCTTCAACAGGATAATAATTATGATCAATAACTGCGTTTAAATTTTTTGCTACCTGGTAAGTTACTTCGTATAATTTTTGATGATCAAATTTTCCATTAATTACGAAACGCGGTAGTGCAAGTGATGCCAGATTACAAACGGCCACTTCTTCAGGTGAAGTGTACTCCATGATCTCCGTACATAAATTGCTACTCTTGATCGTACCTAAATTCTGTTGATTGCTTTTGCTGTTGGCTGCATCTTTATAAAGCAAATAAGGTGTACCCGTTTCAATTTGTGATTCTAATATTTTAAACCAAAGTTCCTGTGCCTTGATTGTTTTTCTTGCTTTACCTGCTGCTTCATACTTTGTATAAAGTGTTTCAAATGCTTCACCATAACATTCACTTAATCCTGGTGCTTCATTGGGGCAAAACAAACTCCAGCTTTCATTTGCTTCAACACGTTTCATAAAAAGATCACTCATCCACAAAGCAAAAAATAAATCACGTGCACGCATTTCTTCTTTACCATGATTTTTTCTAAGATCTAAAAATGCAAATACATCTGCATGCCATGGCTCCAAATAAATAGCAAATGCACCTTTGCGTTTGCCACCACCCTGGTCAACATATCTTGCTGTATCATTAAATACACGCAACATTGGAATGATGCCATTGCTTGTTCCATTGGTACCGCCGATATAACTTCCGGTTGCTCTTATATTGTGAATGGCTAAACCAATTCCACCTGCACTTTGAGAAATTTTTGCTGTTTGTTTCAATGTATCATAAATACCATCGATGCTATCTTCTTTCATCGTCAACAAAAAGCAACTGCTCATTTGTGGTTTTGGTGTACCAGCATTGAACAATGTTGGTGTTGCATGCGTAAACCATTTCTCACTCATTAAGTGATACGTCTTTATCGCTTCTTCTATATTATTTTTATGAATACCAACAGCCACACGCATGTACATGTGTTGTGGACGTTCAGCAATTTTTCCATTAATCTTAAAGAGATAAGATTTTTCCAACGTTTTAAAACCGAAATAATCAAATGCATAATCACGATCGTAAATTATGGTGCTATCCAAAACATCAGCATGCTCTTCGATGATTGCCATTACATCTTCAGCGATGATTGGCAATCTTTTACCTGATGCTTTATCTGTATAATTATACAAATTGCGCATCGTATCAGAAAAACTTTTCGTTGTATTCCTGTGCAGGTTACTTACTGCGATCCTTGATGCTAATATCGCATAATCAGGATGCGTGATCGTGAGTGATGCTGCAGTTTCTGCTGCAAGATTATCCAGTTCAGTTGTTGGTACACCTTCGTAAATACCTTCAATGGTTTTTTTTGCAACGTCTATAACGTTTACCATTGGACTAAGACTGTAACTTAATTTTTCTATTCTTGCGGTTACCTTATCAAATTTTACGGGTTCTTTCTTGCCGTTTCTTTTTATTACAAACATTTTATGAGTTCAGAATTAAGAGTTATGAATTATGAGTTAGTATAGTATTATTTTGGGCTCCCTGATATCATACATCAGACATCGTACATCATACATTTTAAAAATCTTCTTCCATGGAAAACGTCTGCGATTCTTTGTTATTCATCACGCCTGCTTTTTGATAATCGCCAACACGTTTTTCAAAGAAATTTGTTTTGCCTTGCAAAGAGATCATTTCCATAAAATCAAATGGATTGGTTGTATTGTACACTTTTGCATAACCAAGTTCACTTAACCAACGATCTGCAACGAATTCGATGTATTGCTGCATGAGTGTTGCGTTCATTCCAATTAAACCAACAGGTAATGCTTCCGTGATAAATTCTTTTTCAATAATAACGGCATCTGTTATAATTGACTGCACTTCTTTTTCTGACAATTTATTTTGCAACATGCTATAAAGTAAACATGCAAATTCGCAATGCAATCCTTCGTCGCGGCTGATGAGTTCGTTGCTAAAAGTAAGTCCTGGCATCAAGCCTCTTTTCTTCAGCCAAAAAATGGAACAAAAACTTCCGCTGAAAAATATTCCTTCTACTGCTGCGAATGCAACAAGGCGTTCTGCAAAAGATCCGTTGTCGATCCAACGCAAGGCCCACTCTGCTTTTTTCTTTACTGCAGGAATGGTATCAATCGCATGAAACAGTTTGTATTTTTCTTCTGAATTTTTAATGTACGTATCAATCAGCAAAGCGTAAGTTTCGCTGTGAATATTTTCCATCATGATCTGGAAGCCATAAAAACATCTTGCTTCGGGCAATTGCACTTCGCTCATAAAATTCACAGCAAGGTTTTCATTAACGATACCATCACTTGCTGCAAAGAATGCAAGAATGTGAGAAATAAAATGACGTTCACCATCATTCAGGTTTTCCCAATCGGCCATATCAGCACTTAAGTCAATTTCTTCGGCGGTCCAGAAACTGGCTTCGTGCTTTTTATATTGTTCCCAAACTTTTGGATAATTGATCGGTAATATTACAAAGCGGTCCTTGTTCTCCTTCAATAAAATTTCTTCGGTGTTTGGCATAGTAATATTTTTTTGTTATTCAGCAGGAGTCGAGAATAGTGCTGAGTTGTTAAGCCGACATCAGGAGTGGCAAAACCATCAGTACATATACTTTTAACCCCAAAGCTTGTTACTTGTTGATTTTCGGCAGTTCTTTTGACTTACTTCGCTGTTTAAAGCCTTCCCGTTTGGAAACAGTGGCGTGAAGATCAAACAGTTTTTGTAGAAGTTTACAACTTCGGGGATAATCCGGGATTTGCACCTAGTTCCCTTAAAATGTAGTTGATCACACATGAACAACTGCAACCAAAATCATGTTGCAATATTAGCTTGTTACATTAAATAAAAGTTAAGCATTTGTCCACTTTGTGTTGAAAAGAAATGGAAGTTTGCGTTGGCAGGGCATTGTAGCGTTTTTTATTTTTTTTGTCGAAAATCACGTGTCGCCTGGAGAATATAAAGCAAGTTTTTTTATACACTTTTTTGCCATGTTTTCCACAGGATGGTTATACTTGCCTAGAAACTCTTTTATCAAAAAGTAAGTATTTTTTAAATAACATAACAACCTATAAAAGTAACGTTAAGAATCAAATTTAATTAGAATGTCAAAGGAAGAAATCAAATAAGAAATTAAGTAAAGTGCAACAGCAATTTTCCGATAAAACAGGTCATTCTTAAATAAAGAAAGCTGGAAAGATAACTTTGCGAACTTGCTATCTCAAACCCTTAACAGGACTCATTTCCCTATTTCAACTGGCAAATAAATACCTTGTTTTAGTCCCTTCCGAAGTATCTTTACCAATTACACATTTTATGGATTTAGAAATACTACAAAGTTTATTGCTTGAAAACTTCATAGTGACTGTAAAATATTCACCGGTGGAATTATTAAGTAAACTTGAACAAGTTGAAACACCGGTTGAGTATTTCCAGTTTTACAACTCCGTATCCTCTGTATATTCTTCAAAAATAGAAGGAGAAAATATAGATTTTGACAGCTTCTTTAAACATAAATTTATGAATGTTCAGTATCAGCCTGATTATACTAAAAAAGCTGATGATTTATTCCTTGCTTACGAATTTATTTTTAAGAATAAGCTTAACCTTGATAATCTCAAACAGGCCCATTCAATTTTAAGTTCCAATTTACTGCCTAAAAGTCAGCAAGGCTTTGTACGTACTAATCCAATGTTTGTAATTAATAGTGATGATAGGATTGAATATGTCGCAGCCGAACCGGAAAAAATAATTACAGCATTAAATAAACTATTCTATGATATTGATAAGCTAATAAAAGTTGAGTTAACAGATTATGAAACATTTTATTATGCCTCTTTTATTCATCTCGTATTTGTGAAAATACATCCGTTTCAAGATGGAAATGGAAGAGCCGCCAGGCTTTTGGAAAAATGGTTTTTAATTACAAAGCTTGGAGAAAAAGCTACAGCAGTACAACTTGAAAAAAATTATTTCAAAAATCTTTCAGATTACTATTCGAACATTAAGAAATTGGGGAAAGATTATGAAACATTGGATTACTCCAAAGCACTGGATTTTTTATGTATGACTGCAAAAGGATTGCAGGATCAGTAAATAAAAAAGCCGCAAAGATTTTCTTTGCGGCTTCGAAGACCTGCCCCGTTTTAAAAACGGGTTAGGTCTTATGCTACAGTTACATCACCCGACAAATAAATATCCTGTATCGTATTCAAGATCTTCACACCATCCGTCATTGGTTTTTGAAACGATTTTCTTCCTGATATCAAACCTGTGCCTCCTGCCCTCTTATTAATAAGTGCAGTAAGTGCTGCTTCTTTCAAATCAGAAGCGCCTGCAGATGCACCGCCTGAATTGATGAGCCCTGCTCTTCCCATATAACA
The DNA here is from genome assembly GCA_039934735.1 of Ferruginibacter sp. Lineage (GTDB taxonomy): Bacteria > Bacteroidota > Bacteroidia > Chitinophagales > Chitinophagaceae > Ferruginibacter. The sequence goes on from JBDTLP010000011.1 coordinate 35,595, forward strand.
ATTGGCAACCTGGTAGCGACAAAGATCAATTGGATTATCAGAACTAAGTTGCGTGTACATTCTTTCATCCAGTTTTCCATAACTACTGCCGCCGGTGTTGAGTGCTTTAAAGCCACCATTATTTTCAGGAAGTTTTTGTTTGATAATATCAGCTTGTATGGTTGCGCCAAGATGATTCGCCTGGCCGGTAAGATCTGCGGAAACATGGTAATCAACACCATCTTTTTTAAATGCATTGTTTCTTAAATAACACCAAAGGATCGTTCCCATTCCCAATTCATGTGCTTCAGCAAAAGCTTTCGCCACTTCTACGATTTGTTTAGTTGCATTTTCCGAACCGAAATAAATAGTTGCACCAACAGCCGCTGCACCCATGTTCCATGCTTCTCTTATTGTACCATACATCACCTGGTCGGCCTGGTTTGGATAAGTCAGCAATTCATTGTGGTTGATCTTTACAACATAAGGAATTTTATGCGCATACTTTCTTGCAGTCATACCCAATACGCCAAAGGTTGTGGCCACTGCATTACAACCACCTTCAATAGCCAGTTTAATAATATTTTCAGGATCAAAATAAATTGGATTAGCAGCAAAAGATGCACCTGCACTATGTTCTATGCCCTGGTCAACTGGAAGTATAGAAAGATAACCAGTACCTGCTAATCTTCCCGTATTATAAATCCTGGAAAGGCTGTTCAGGGTTGGAATATTCCTGTCGGACATGCCAAAAACATTGTCAATAAAATTGGGTGATGGCAAAATAAGTTTGTCTTTTGAGATCGTTGTACAGGTATGTGTCAATAATTTTTCATGCTCCGTCCCGATGAGGGCGGCAATTTGATCATAATTCATATGGCGTTATGTTTTAGAGAATAAATGTAAGGATTTCACGCAAAGCCACAAAGATGAAATACAAAAGCGTATAAGTTTATTTGCATCTTTGCTACTTGTTTGCGATTTGGATGAAAATTTATTTTAAGATTTGTCCAATTTGTATCAACTCATTTGATATAAGCTGAAATCAAAATTGTTTAATAATAAAAGTAAAAAAAATGGACGAGTTCGTATTAATTTTCAGACATGAAGATGGCAGTAAAGTGGCTTCGCCTGAACAGATTCAACAATGGATGAAACAAACCCGCAATTGGATGGGTGGCATTGCTGCTCAAAATAAATTGGTAGGCGGCAATGGCTTATCTTTTGAAAATGCAAAAATCGTTGGACATAATAATGTTGTAACCAACGGACCCTTCGGCGATATTAAAGAAACCTTGGGTGGATTCATTATTATAAAAGCAGATTCCATTGATGAAGCAGTTGAATTTGCAAAAGGATCGCCGGTGTTGCAGGGAGAAGGGAATACGGTGGAGGTTAGAAAAATTGCAAAACACTAATCAATTTGATGATTTGGTAATTTGATGATTTGGTAATGAAAACACTTCATTTAATTGAAACCTCATTATCAAATTACCAAATCATCAAATTGCCAAATTAAGAAAGTGAGCATCATAGAACTAATACCGCATCTTTTCCGAACGGAATTCCGAAAAATAACCGCAGTTCTCTGTAAACTTTTCGGTATAAAGCATATTGAACTTGCTGAAGATATTGCCAGTGAAACTTTTTTAGCTGCACTTGAAAGCTGGACCTACAAAGGTATTCCAGGTAACCCTGTTGCATGGCTGTATGCAGTTGCAAAAAATAAAGCAAAGAATCATATTAACCGGGATCATATTTTTAGTGAGAAGATTGCTCCGCAAATAAAGCATACGGAAGCATCAAAAGAAATTATTGAAATTGATCTTTCGGATAAAAATATTACGGATAGCTCTCTGCAAATGTTATTCGCAGTTTGCCATCCATCTATTTCAACGAAAGCACAAATTGGTTTATCACTTCGTATTCTTTGCGGATTTGGTATTGATGAAATTGCAAATGCATTACTGACAAATAAAGAAATAATCAATAAAAGATTGTTCAGGGCAAAAGAAAAATTAAGAGCTGAAAATGTACAAATTGAATTTCCTTCTCCTTCAGAAATGAATAATCGTTTGGAAACAGTGCTCACCACTTTGTATTTATTTTTTAGCGAAGGATATTATTCTGAAAGCCAGGATGAAATATTGAGAAAAGATCTTTGTCTTGAAGCAATGCGACTTGTTTACCTGCTTATTGAAAATGAACAAACAGATCTTCCGCCTGTAAATGCATTGCTCTCATTGATGTGTTTTCATGCTTCCAGGTTTGATGCAAGAACAAATGAATATGGTGAGATGATCTTGTACAATGACCAGGATGAAAATCGTTGGAACCAGGAACTCATAACCAAAGGCGTTTACTTTCTTCACAAAGCATCACAGGGAAATGAAATTTCAAAATATCATTTGGAAGCAAGTATCGCATATTGGCACACGATCAAAGCAGATACAAAAGAAAAATGGGAAACAATCCTGCAACTCTACAATCAATTGCTCATTGCTGAATATTCTTCCATTGCTGCACTCAACAGAACCTATGCACTTTCAAAAGCAAATGGAAAAAAGGCAGCAATCATTGAAGCAGAGAAACTGAACTTAACCAACAACCATTTTTATTTTACATTGCTTGGTGAGCTTTATAAAGACATTGATAATAATAAAGCAAAAGAAAATTTTCAAAAAGCTATTTCATTGGCGAAGACGCAGGCTGATAAGGTTATCATTCAGAAAAAAATAAGGGGCCTCTCCCATAACCCCTCTCCGAAGGAGAGGGACATTATGTAAAGCCCCATATGTGTTTATTTCGCTTGCGCAAAATGTTGCCACTCCTGCCCGACTAATCATTCAGGCGGGGATTCATTGATTACTTTTTAAATAGTTATGCTATGAAAGAGAATAAACAAAACACAATCTACTATGTGATCTATTACGTTTCTTCCCCTTCGGGGAGATAGAGGGGCTTTTTCTATCTTTGCATAAAATACAATCGCATGCCAAAACTTTCCGTCAACATAAATAAACTTGCCACACTTCGCAATTCACGTGGCGGCAACAATCCCGATCTTATCAAAGCAGTAAAAGACATTGAACGTTTTGGTGCAGATGGCATCACCGTTCATCCACGCCCTGATGAAAGACATATTCGTTACCAGGATGTTTTCGACATAAAAAAAATAGTTACTACTGAATTAAATATTGAAGGAAATCCAACAGAAAAAAAATTTGTTGAACTTGTATTGGCAAATAAACCTACCCAGGTAACATTGGTTCCCGATGCATTGGGACAACTCACCAGCAATCACGGCTGGGATACCATTGAACATGCAACTTATTTAAAGGACATCATCGCTGTTTTTAAAAATGCCGGCATACGGGTTTCTATCTTTGTTGATCCTGATATAAAAATGGTGGAAGGAGCCAGACTAACGGGAACGGACAGGATAGAACTTTATACAGAATCGTACGCCCATGAATCGGCAATCGGCAATCGGGAATCGGGAATAAAGCCTTATGTTGCGGCAGCATTAAAAGCGAATGAACTTGGTTTAGGTATTAATGCAGGGCATGATCTTGATTTGAATAATCTTGCTTATTTCTCTCAAAATATTCCGGGATTATTGGAAGTATCCATTGGGCATGCACTTATTTGTGATGCGATTTATTTGGGGCTGGAGAATACTGTACAATTGTATAAGCGTCAGTTAAAAGGTTGATACAGTTAATAGAGTTAATAGGGTTAATAGAGTTAATAATGTTCACAAGGCCGTCCTTATTAACACTATCAACTTCTTCAACAAATCAACTACTTCAACAAACTCTCCAACTTACTATCCAGCGCAGCTCCACGAAGATTTTTTGCGATTACAATTCCCGAAGGATCTACTAAGAAATTTTGAGGAATACTTTGTATTTGAAATTGCTGGGCAACAGCATTGGCCCAACCTTTTAAATCACTGATATGCATCCATACCAAACCATCATCATTGATTGCTTTGATCCATGGTTCTTTGGTTTTATCAAGTGAAACCCCAAGTACGGTGAAATTTTTATTCTTATACCTGTTGTACGCACTCAATACATTTGGATTTTCCTGGCGGCAAGGACCACACCAGCTTGCCCAAAAATCAACCAGTACATATTTACCTTTAAGAGAAGAAAGGCTCACCATATTTCCAGCCGTATCAGGTTGTGAAAAATCAGCCAAAGGTTTGCCAATTGGATTCTTTTTAGCTTCAGCGATCTGCTGGGCTATATAACCTCCTATTGGTGATGTACGAATCTGGTCAGTCATGTTATTGTATAATTCTTCCATTAGGCTAGCGTTGCCCGTTAGTAAGTTGTTCCGGTAAATAGCCAATGGCGCAACATAAGAATTTTTATATTTTCTTGCAAAGTCTTCCAATAAACCGGCAACTTTTTTTATAGTTACCGAATCTTTATTTCCTTCGGGTTGAAATAAATGCTCGTAGGGTTTTATCATGTTATTGAAAACAATGAAATCATCATTTGTAGGAGAACCTTTTACAACGGCATGGTCCAGTGCATCTTTTTGTGCAGTGATGGTGACCGTGCTGTTATCAAGAAACATTGTGATGTATGGAGCGGCTTTATTAAAAGAGATCAGTTTAAAATCGGGGAACTGTAATTTACCTTCGAACCTGAACTTGCCATTTACAACTGAAGAAGTAAGTTCGGGCTGCCCATTCTGGCCATTCAAAAGATCCACTGTTGTTCCTTCGGGATAACCTGTAACAGCTGCAGTTATAAGATAACTATCAGCAGCAGCTTTTGCCGTACTTTCAAGGGGTGCTTTAACGGTTGTTTTTTTTGCTTTTACCTGCGCAAGGGCCATTAATGGTAACAAGGATAAAAAAAGAAAATATTTCTTCATTATAATATTTTTTAATCTGCCCGTGGCAGCATTGCAATTTACCCAGTTTTTGGCATTTTTGTCCAATCATTTACAGAAAATTTGATCATATGTCAGTTATTTGTCTTTTATAAGGGAAATAAACTGCTGGGTCAGCTCGTCAATATCCCCACTATCACTAATCGCTTTTATATAGGAACTCCCGATTATGGATCCACTAGCATATTTACATGCATTTTCAAAACTTGCCCTGTCGCTTATTCCAAATCCGATCATGATTGGATTCTTAAGTTTTAGTTGGCGGAGTTTTTTAAAATAATGGTCCTTATTTTCGCCTGCTACTGTACTTCCAGTAGTTGAAGATGAAGAAACGGCATACAGGAAACCACTGCTCAATTGATCCATCTTCCTGATCCTTTTTTCATTCGTTTCCGGAGTGATCAAAAAAATAAAATGAAGTTTGTGTTTTTTAAAAATGGATTTGTATTCTTTTTCAAATTCATGGAAAGGAAGATCAGGTAAAATTACTCCATGCACACCTGCGCTTTTTGCTTCAGCACAAAATTTTTCGATGCCATATTGTAATACAGGATTGAGATACCCCATAAGAATAACCGGAACTGTGATTGCTTCTTTTACCTCTTCCAATTGTTGCAATAACAATCCTACAGTCATTCCTTTTTGCAAGGCCCTCATATTGCTTTGCTGGATGATGGGTCCATCAGCAACAGGATCGCCATAAGGAATTCCAATTTCAATCATATCAGCACCGTGCTTTTGTAAAGCAAGCATTACCTCACCCGTGCTTTCTTTATAAGGATATCCCGCTGTACAATAAATGTTCAGTAGATTTTTCTTTCCCGATTTAAATATTTCATCCAGTTTATTCATTAGCCAATTTGATAATTTGATGATTTGATAATTTGGTAATTAAATTCATTAAAGTTTGAAAGCTTTATTATAAATAAATGCTTTCATCTTCAAATTATCAAATCATCAAATTATCAAATCAGCTTTTATAAATACTTCATGTATGTAGCAAGATCCTTATCCCCTCTTCCACTCAAACAAATTATTACTGTATCATTTTTTTTGAACTTAATATCATTCAATACCGCCAACGCATGGGCGCTTTCCAATGCAGGAATAATACCTTCTGCTTTTGCAAGGTGAAACGCGGCGTCCAATGCATTTCTATCTGTTGCACTTTTAAATATGGCCCTACCCGTTTTAAAAAGATTTGCATGCATCGGGCCGATACCGGGATAATCCAATCCTGCTGAAATACTGTGTGGTTCTATTACCTGCCCATCTGCAGTTTGCATCAAAAGACTTTTACTTCCATGCAAAATACCTGTTGTACCAAGTTGTGTTGTTGCTGCAGTTTTACCTGACGTCAACCCAAATCCGGCTGCTTCTACTGCAATGAGTTTCACTTTCTTCTTATCAAGAAAATGATAGAAAGCGCCTGCAGCATTACTTCCTCCACCAACGCATGCAATTACATGTGTAGGATAACGGCTGCCTGTTTTTTCAAACAACTGTTCTTTTATTTCTTTGCTGATAATACTTTGAAATTTCGCAACCATATCAGGATAAGGATGCGGGCCAACTACACTTCCGATAATATAATGTGTATCATGTGGATGATTGATCCAGTCACGGATCGCTTCATTGGTGGCATCTTTTAAAGTCTGGCTGCCACTCGTTGCCGGTATTACGGTTGCACCAAGCATTTTCATACGTGCAACATTGGGTGCCTGCCGCTCTATATCTTTTGCTCCCATGTACACAATGCATTCAAGTCCACGCAATGCACATACAGTTGCAGTTGCCACACCATGCTGGCCAGCGCCTGTTTCTGCAATGATCCTTTTTTTATTAAGCTTTTCTGCTAATAATATCTGGCCAATGGTATTATTAATCTTGTGTGCACCGGTGTGACAAAGATCTTCTCTCTTTAAATATATATTTGTATTGAAGGCTTTGCTTAACCTGTCCGCATAAAACAAAGGCGTTGGGCGTCCGGCATAATCTTTTAATAAACGATTGAATTCTTTTTTAAAAGAAGGATCTGATGTGATTTTTTTATATTTCTTCTGAAGCTCATTTACATTGGGGAAAAGCATTTCAGGAATAAATGAACCTCCGAATTTCCCATAATATCCATGCTTATCTGGATCCTTAAAACTATTTTTATTTTTTTTCATATCAGGTACCACATTATTTATTTTTCATACCGGTAATGAATTTGAGTAAGAGTGCCATGTCTTTAACACCAGGCTCTTTTTCAAAACGGCTATTCAGGTCAACAGCATAAAAATCAGGGTGCTTGAATTTTTTAATTACAGTTGTATCATCAGGACTGATCCCGCCGCTGATAAAAAATGGTTTTTCAATTTTACTGTCCTTTATTTTTTGCCAGTCAAATTTTTCTCCTGTACCTCCAAGCATGGTTGTAGAAGCTGTATCAAACAAATAATAATCGCATACATCATCATAATCTTTCAACAAATAATCCATTGGCTTTTTTGTATCCTTGGCAATACGAAAAACTTTGATCACTTCTGTTTCTGCAGAAATAGCTTCGCAGAAATCAGGTGTTTCATCTCCATGAAGCTGAACCATATCAAGTCCATAATCATCCACTGTTTTTAATATCGTATCGTATGTTTCATTCACAAATACACCAACCGTTCTCAAATCCATATCTGCAGCTTTGATCTCATTTTTGAGAATTTGATTTCCAACATAACGCGGAGATTCTTTGTGAAAGATCAAACCGGCAAAATCAATATTAAGCATTTCTAGTTGCTGCAATTGTTTCATACTTGTAATACCACATACTTTAATATTCATCTTCTTATTTTTTTATTATTGTAATATCGTTATTTATTTGAAGCTATGTTCAGCTGATTGACAAAATTTGAAAAAGCCATTCCTGGATTTTGTTCTTTCATAAACAATTCTCCTATTAAAAATCCTTTATAACCTGCGTCTTTTAATTTTATAATCGTCTCCATATTATCAATACCGCTTTCAGCAATTTTTATTTTATCCTGGGGAATCAATTTGCTTAAAGTTATGGAATGATTGATATCTACTTTAAATGTTTTTAAGTTTCGATTATTAATACCAACCATATCCACTTCGTCGCAAATATGGCCAATCTCATCTTTGTTATGAATTTCAAGCAATACTTCAAGCCCGATCTTTTTTGCATGAGCTGCAAGTTCTTTCACTTCCTTCACTGACAAACAAGCTGCGATTAAAAGTATCACATCTGCACCAATTGCTTTTGAAGCAGAAACCTGGTAGCTGTCAACGATAAACTCTTTCCGTAAGATAGGAATTTGATTGTCCCTTGCAATTAATACGTCTTCCGAATTTCCGCCAAAAAAATGATTGTCAGTCAGAATAGATAAAGCCGCTGCTCCATATTTTGTATAATCTTTTGTTATTGCAGCTACATCTGCATTATAATTGATAAATCCTTTTGAAGGCGATCTTCTTTTAAATTCTGCAATGATACCTGTGGTTGATGCCGCCGATAATATTTGTTTTAAAGAAATTGTTTTTCTTTCAAAGAGTTCACTTGCTAAAACTTCAGCTTCCGGAACAAGTATTTTTCTTGTTTCTACTTCTGTTCTTTTGTACGCAATTATTTCTTCAAGAATATTCATATACTAACTGATCAATGTTTTTAAAGAATGGTAAGCTGCGCCACTTTCAAGGCTTTCTATGGCAAGTTGAAAACAAGTATTATAGTCCTTGTATTTTCCCATACTATGCAAACCCATTGCTGCATTGGCTAGAACAACTGCATTTTGCGCCCATGTTCCTTCTCCTTTTATGATTTTTAAAAATAACTTAGCCGCTTCTTCAACAGAATTTCCACCATAAATATCGGAAGGCATTACCAAACGTTTACCTAAAGATTCTGCGCTCATTATTTTCTCACCTTGTTTGGTAAATACTTTTGTATCGCCTGTCAAAGATATTTCATCATAACCTTCCAGGCTATGAATAATTGTAAAAGAAGTTTTTTCCTGTTGCAGTAAATAATTATAAATGCGTCCCATTTCCAAATTATAAACACCCACCAGGCGATAAGCCGGCGCAGCAGGATTTACCAAAGGCCCCAGCATATTGAAAAAAGTACGAACACCAAGATTTTTCCTGGTAGTGCTTACCACTTTCAATGCAGGATGAAACAAAGGTGCATGTAAAAAACAAATATTGGCAGTATCCAATTCTTTATTAAGCTGGTCGCTATCGGTTTTAAATTTATATCCAAGCTGTTCCATTACATCTGATGCACCACTCACGGATGAAGCGCCATAGTTTCCATGCTTGGCAACTTTATTACCTGTACCTACAACAATAAAACTACTAAGTGTAGAAATATTAAAAGTATTTTTTCCGTCACCACCGGTTCCTACAATATCAATGACTTCATGATTTTTCAAATCAACAGGCAAACACAGTTGTAGCAACGCATCTTTAAAACCCAGCAACTCTTCTATGGTAATACTACGCATAAGATAAACAGTTATGAAAGCGGTCACCTCCGTTTCATTGTAAACGTTATTGGAAATATTGATCAACACTTCACTCGCCTGTTGGCGGCTAAGTGTTTTGTATTGGAATAAATGGTTTAATATTTTTTTCATGTTTATAGTTATGTAATAGACTAACAAATGATATTCATTTTTATAAACCTCTATTGCTCCACAAAAGCGAACTCAAAAATCTTTATTTCTCTGGAACGATTTGCTCGTTGAACAAAACACATTATTTGTTTTCATTCCGGTGGGAGCGTTTCGTGGGTAGCTTCCATCATTTACAATTTGCATTCGATCCTTAGGACCGTTTGGTTCTATTGGGTTGCCTGCTTTAGCACCAGGCGTTCCTACGGAACGCAAATCAAAATGCGAATTATTGCTACCCACCAAATGTTCCTATGGAACATAAATACACAATCAAATTAATTCTCCAGCCAATTCCTGATTATCGTTTCCCCGCAAGGAGTAAGTACACTCTCCGGGTGAAACTGCAAACCTTGTACATCAAAATTTTTATGTTGAATGGACATGATATAATTATTTTCATCAACAGAAGTTATTTCTAATTCTGTTGGCAAATTATTTCTTGATATTATCCAACTATGATATCGTCCTACCGTTTCTTCTGCAGAAAGATTTTTAAAAAGCAATGATTGCTGATTTATTATTTTAACAGGTGTTGCAATACCATGAAAAACGGTATCTAAATTTTCAAGCGTGGCACCAAATGCTTCCCCTATTGCCTGGTGACCAAGACAAACACCAAGTATAGATTTTGTAGAAGCATACGCTTTGATCAGTGGCAATAAAAGATTTGCCTCCACAGGTATTCCTGGACCAGGAGATAAAATAATCTTATCATACTTTTTTATTTCTTCCAATGAAATTTCATCATTGCGAAAAACATCAATTTTAGTATGTGTTATTTTTTCAACAAGGTGAACCAGGTTGTAAGTGAACGAATCATAATTATCAAAAACAAGTATTTTGGTCACGATCGGGATTTTTAATTTGTGATTGTTTGAGCCATTGTAACAGCGTTCTTCAGTGCACGTAATTTATTGTTTACTTCCTGCAACTCATCTTCGGGTTTGCTTGCAACAACAATACCAGCACCTGCCTGGCTGATGAGCGTATTGTTTTTGCTTAAAAAAGTACGGATCATAATTGCATGATTGCAACTGCCATTAAAACCAATATAACCAATCATGCCTCCATAAAAACTTCTTGATACTTTTTCATTTTCATCAATGATCTGCATGGCTTTGTACTTTGGTGCTCCACTTAAAGTTCCTGCAGGAAAAGTACTTGCCAATATTTTAAAAGGATTTTTCTCTTCATTTAAAACGCCCTGCACTTTGCTCACGAGATGTATCACGTGAGAATAATAATTCACTTTTTTAAACTGAGTCACTTCCACGTTTGTACAAACCCTGCTTAAATCATTTCTTGCCAAATCAACAAGCATTATATGTTCTGCGTTTTCTTTCACATCATTTTCCAATTGAATCGCAAGTGCTTTATCAGTTTCATCATCACCAGTACGCTTAAACGTTCCTGCAATTGGATGAAGAGTAGCAATATTGTTTTGAATAACAAGCTGGCTTTCCGGCGATGAACCCATTAACTTATAATCACCATAATCAAAATAAAAAAGATAAGGACTGGGATTGATACTTCGCAATGCCCGGTACACATTAAATTCATCGCCTGTAAACTGTTGGCTAAAACGCCTGCTCATTACCACCTGGAAAGTATCTCCACGATGACAAGCTGCAATACCAATCTTTACCATTTGCCTGTAATCTTCATCAGAGATGGGAGAACTTTCATCGCCCTGCATGCTAAATGGAAACACAGGTACATCTTTATTTTTAATCAGGCTTTCTACATTTTCTATTTCACTTTCCAGTCCGTTAAAATGATTCTCGCAAATATATAATTCATCTTTAAAATGGTCGATGATAATTACATATTGATAAAGCCTGTATCGTATTAATGGTATTGAATCAATATCATCATTGTTATTCTTCAGTTTTATTTTTTCGAAAAAAGAAATTGCATCATAACAGGTATAACCAAAAATTCCTTGTGCAATATTTACAACTTTGTCATTGTTTTCCCCTGGTTGGAACCGTTGTAAAAATTCGTGCAACACATTTGCAACATCTGAATTTTTATCAAGCTTTATCTTTTGTGGCTGTTGAGCTGGAAGTTTAAATTCAACAATAGCCGGGTCAATAATTTCTATTCCTGCAATAGCATTGATGCCGATGATGGAATAGTTATTTTCACCTGCATGAAAATCGGTACTTTCTAATAAAATAGTATCACGAAAACGGTCACGCAGGCGCAGGTAAATACCAACGGGTGTATAAATATCCGCCAGGATCTTTTTGCTGGTTGTTGTAAATATTATTTTCTTCATTTTAAAAAATTGAACTTAAACAAAAAATAAAAAGCCCCAACAAGTGTCGGGGCTAAGCTATTTTATAGAACAAATACTGGCATGACACATCAACTTGTGATCTGGAGCCAAAGCCAATTTACAGTATTTGAGTTTTTAGTCATTGTTATACAAATATGGGAAGAAATCTGGTATTAAAAAATTTTTTTAGTGTTTCAAATCAATCTTCAACATTAAATACGAAATTTTATGGTGCAACGATTTTATTTATAATCCATCTTTGTGCCTTTTGCGGTTTTATATTACCGCGGAGGCGCAAAGCTGCTAAAAATAATATTAAAAACTTTTTTGTATATTCAATAAAATTGAAAACATGCTTATTCAAAATAAAGAAGAAAATAACCGGGGAATGTTTTATGTTGAAAACGACGGCGAACAATTGGCTGAGATGGATTATTCGCTTTCAGCCGGAATCATGACCATTATTCATACAGAAGTAGATGAAAAATTAAAAGGAAAGAATGTCGGACTTATGTTGGTCAATCATGCTGCAGAACATGCGAGGGCAAATCATTTAAAGATCATTCCCATTTGTCCTTTTGCAAAAAAAGTTTTTGATAAAAGAAGGGAGGAATACAAAGATGTTTTGTATTGATATTTTTTTAAGAACCTCTTAACTATAAAACGACACAATTAGATCATCTTTGTTGCCATGTTTAAAAAAACCTCATTATTATTTACCGCAATGCTTTTTTCTTTTGTCTTTATTAAGGCACAAAAGGTTGATAGTATTTATGTTCACCTATACACAGACAGTTTAAAAAAAGGAACGTATAATTATATAAATATAGATGGACGTTTATCCAATGGAAAATATTTACCTCTTGATAGTTCCCTTCTTAGTTTCTCGAGCTCAGCCGGAAAATTTTCCGGCAATAACTTATGGGTGGCACCAGATTTTAAAGAAGAAAAAATAACCATTCATGTTGTATTGAAAAAGAATAATGCCATTCGGAAAGATTTCGTGATGTACATTAAGAAAAAAGAAGATGGTCCGTTGAAGACGCAGGAACAAGTGATGGAAGAAATAAAGAGCGGACAAAAGAAGAAAGGTTAATGCCACTGATTAATTATAATAAAATCCAGGCCTTTTTATTGTTTCCGCATAATTTTTATAATCGCCTTTGCTTCTTTGCTTTTCTTTCCTGCTTTGCGTGAGGTTGAAGCTGCATTTCACGCAAGGGCACAAAGACAAATGCAAAAGAGGTAAAGAATTTTAATCTTGCCAGCCCTTTCATTATTCATTATACCAATTAAATTAAAGCTGTGCCAACAAAAAAATGTCAGGCTGAGCTTGTCGAAGTAGGGTTTATAAGATGGATTGTCTTCGAAAAGTGCAGGCTGATAGACAAGTATTAATCTAATTGGTATTAAATAAAAATCAGTGAATCAGTGGCAAAAAAAAACCTGCTTATCACTAAACAGGCTTCTTTATAAATTAAAGATCGTTTATACAAACTTCTTTGCATCTTCCAAAAATTTAGCAAGACCGATATCAGTCAATGGATGTTTTAATAATCCAAGAATTGAATCTAACGGACAGGTACAAACGTCGGCTCCTGCTTCTGCACATTTAATAATATGATTTGGATTGCGGATAGATGCAGCCAGTATTTCTGTTTTGTAGCCTTGAATAGAGAATATTTGTCTCAGCTGATGAATAAGTTCCATTCCATCCCAGCCACTATCATCAATACGACCAATGAAAGGTGAAACATAAGCAGCGCCCGCTTTTGCAGCAAGAATCGCCTGGCCCGCAGAAAATACAAGTGTACAATTTGTACGGATGCCATTTTCGGTGAACCATTTAATTGCTTTTATACCTTCTTTGATCATTGGCACTTTTACAACTATATTCTTATGAATTTTGACAAGATTTTTTCCTTCTGCAATGATACCATCGAAATCGGTGGAGATCACTTCTGCACTGATGTCGCCATCAACCATTTCGCAAATAGTTTTATAATGCTGCATCACAGCTTCCTGGCCCTTAATACCTTCCTTGGCCATCAGCGAAGGATTGGTTGTTACGCCATCTAATATTCCAAGATCATTGGCTTCCTTAATTTGTGCAAGATTTGCAGTGTCTATAAAAAATTTCATATCGTTTTTTTTCTCCCCGAAGGGTTTAATTTTTTTAATTAAAATTCCATTGCAAAATTAAACGAATTGAAACACTAAAAAGTATATTATTTATATAAGTTATAAATAAAAACAGATGGTTGATTCGTGAAGACTTCGTAAGCCCCTTTAGGAGTTTGGGGTGGTTTGGGGTATGGACACAAAAAAAGGCAAGTTACTTACATCGCACCGCTCAACCATCTACCCTTGCTACCTTCCGGTCCTGGGGGAGTTCAACAGGAGCTGGCCGTATAAGACTTGCCGGGTGCAAATATAGGGGAAATCAATTTGATAATTTGGTAATTCGATAATTTGGTGATTACTGATTTCAAAATCGAATCTTTACGTTAAGTTTTAATCATCACATTATCGAATTACCAAATCATCAAATTACTTAGAAGCTAATCCCCGGCTTATCACTCCTCGAATTAAACGAACTCACTCCTATCAACTGATCACTGCGATCGGAAAAAGCTTTGTAGTAAACAAGAATTGTATAGGAATTTTCTGTTTCCCAGGCATTGCCTTCGAGTTCGGTTTTTTTAGTGGGATCATCTTTATTAACTGCGATATAAGTATAATTATAATATCCTTGTTTCATGTAAGCGCTGCATTCGTACTTCAATGTTTCAGGGTTGTAGGTCATCTTCCATTTATCTTCGATCTTATAACCGGTAAAAAAACCGGCAATGTAAAGGTCCTGGTTCGTGTATTGGGTACCGTCAGGTTTTGCATAACTAAAATGCACCGTTGCATAATCTGCCTGCCAATAAGGATTGATATTATCAAACGTTCCGATATTGTACATGCCATCCAAATCAGGAAAATAAATATAACGCATGCCGGTTCTGTCTATATCTGTTTTTACAAATACTTCTGTTGAGTTCTTTCCATAAATGGTATTTTCAACACGATCTCCCTGTAAACTAAAACTCCGCATATCAAGCCAGCGCCATTCTTTACCTGCAGGAAACAAGGCAATGCTCTCGGCACTATAATCCAACACATCTCCTCTTACAAATGTAGGTGCAATATCACGCTGCGAAATATCCCAGCGGTTGTTTTGAAGTATCACCACTTTCACCTGTTGGGCAGCGCTAAAACTATTCAGTCCTTTGACATTTGCAGTGAACCTTATTTTCTGGTAGGTATTATATTTATCAGGTGTGAATGGTTGCACAACTGAAGCTGATACAGCGGCCTTTTGTTCCAGCACAAGCATCTGCTTTGTAAATACAAGTTTGGAAGTATCTCCATCAAGATAAACTTTCAACAGGTAATTTCCTGACCTGGTTGGTACAGAATTTTTATCGGGTAAAAATGCCTGGTAATGTGTGTAACGGGTAAGCGCAATAGAAGAATAGCGATAGGTTGTAATACGATTTTGAGTAAATCCTTTTGTATAATCAAAGGGGCTCAGGTCAAGTTGGTTCCAATTGTAATCACAAAGAACAAAACTATAATAATAACTTTTGACACTTCCTTCCATATCATCAAATTCAAGTTCAAGTTGTCCCCCACTAATAAGATTGTAAACCGGTAACGCTTGTTGGCTACCAGACATAAATAGCTGTGCCGTTTGAATATAAGGCTGGTAAATCCTTTCCACATTTTGTGCGGAAACAGTAAAGAAAATAAAACAGGCAAAAAATAAAATAAAGGGCCGAAGCAATTGATGGAAGTTCATTTACTAGCTGAATTGTTTACTTTTGAAAGATAGCAAATTTATGACGATTGGATGTATCATTATTTATAGCAAAGCGTATTGCTTCTGTTAAACAAAAAACATTTTCCAGGTTTATTATCCGGCTGGCTATTAGTGCTACTGCCTTGAGTGTGGCAGTAATGATCGTGGCATTGAGTTTTGTAAATGGATTTCAGACTGTTATCAGCAATAAAGTTTTTAGTTTTAACGGCCATATTCGTGTTCAGCAAAATAATGGCGACGATGTTTCCATTGGAGAAGAAAGGCCCATTTCTCAGAATGATACCGTGGAAACTTATTTACGCTCATTACCCGAAGCTTTTTCCGTTGAAAGATATGCTACGAAAGCAGGTATTCTTAAGTTTGGCGGTGGCATAGAAAGTGTAATATTAAAAGGCGTTGACAGTAGTTTTAATTTTAGCAGGCTGCAAACTTTTTTGCAAAAAGACAGCAAATGGTTATCATTTAAAGACAGTGGATTAAGCAACCAGATCAATATCAGCAGCTATACCGCTAACAGGTTGAATATAAAACCCGGGGACAGCTTGTTTGTGTTTTTTTTCAGGCCGGATAAAAGTTATACCGCCCGGCGTTTAACCGTAGCAGGTATTTTTAAAACAGGTATCGAAGAGTACGATAAAAGATTTGCCTTGTGCGACATCAACCTCATTCGCAAACTGAATAAATGGGAACCCAACCAGATAGGCGGATACGAAATCTACTTAAAAGATTATCGCAAAACAGATACGATTGCAAAACAAATTTCAGATGCACTACCGCAAACATGGTACGGAAAAAGCATCAAAGAAATTTATCCCAATATTTTTGACTGGCTGAATTTGCAGGGGCAGATAAAAACAATCTTACTTGTAATTATGATGATCGTAGCTGCCGTAAACCTTATTACCTGCCTCATCATTTTGGTTTTAGAAAGAACAACGATGACAGGAATATTAAAAGCCGTTGGCGCATCGGATTGGAAAGTGCAAAAAATATTTTTATATAATACCACGCTCATCGCAGTTGTTGGCATTTTAGCCGGCACCATTTTCGGCCTCGGTATTTGCTGGCTTCAGCAGGCATTTGGATTTATTAAACTAAATGAAGAGGCCTATTATATGAGCACAGCAAGTGCACAGGTAATTTGGTGGCAGGTAGTGCTGGTGGATTTAGCAACGTTGGCTGTTTGTTTTGCAACGCTTATCATTCCAACTTTATTGATAAAGAAAGTTAATCCTGTTAGAGCGATACAATTTAGGTGAGGTTCCTTTTGAAATGAAGCTTTTTAATTTTAAGAAATATTCAAAATACGACGTACAATATTCAATATTCAATGAAAATACAATTCCGATGAACATTGAGCATCGTACGTTGTTTATTGAAAATTAATTTTTAGAGTTCAAGGCATATAAAATAATTCCCGCCGCTATTGCTGCATTCAATGACTCAGCTTCGCCTACTTTAGCAATGCTAATATTTTCATTTGCAAGTGAAATAATCTCTTCACTAATTCCTTTTGATTCATTCCCAATTATGATCATTCCTTCTTTTACAGATCCGATTTCATGGAGAGATTTTCCATTTAAAGTTGCTGCAAACTTTTGAATGCTCCCGGAATTTTTGATCCATTCTTTCAGATCCGTATATAAAACATTCACTCTTCCAAGACTTGCCATCGTACTTTGCACCACTTTGGGATTATAGATATCAACTGTATTGTCTGAACAAATAATATTTTCAATTCCAAACCAATCGGCGGTGCGAATTATGGTACCAAGGTTTCCGGGATCCTGGATATCATCCAACAGCAGGGTTAATTTATTTTTTAAAGATATCTTTTCATTGGCTGGTTTCTTTCCAAAAATAGCAACCACTTTATTTGCCGTAGCATAATGCGCTATTTTTTCTAATTCAAAATCTTTGATAATATCACTGTGTCCCTGTACCAATTGTGCAGTGCTTTTATCAAGGCCATCGAACCAATCCTGTACTGCATAAACAGCTTTACAAGAGAATATTTTTGTTTGTAAAAGTTCCGTAACTACTTTCGGGCCTTCGGCAATAAAAACATTGTATTCGTCCCTGAATTTTTTGTGCTGTAAACTTTGGATATATTTGATGGTGGATTTGCTAAACATTGCCCGATTATTTATGCTTCGTATTTGTTTGAATGATACAAAATATCTTATTCGTTTTTGTAATATCCTGTTTTGTATTGTTTTTTTTGCGTCCTGTCTGCCGCCAATCGTTCGAAAAGCTCCAAAGGACAGGCCTTATTTATACAAGACCAGCATCGGTGAAGTTAAGGGAGGAAAATTTACCAATACAGAAAAGACTGCTCTAAAACAACGCCTGAATAGCCAATTGGATGATAGTGCCATCGTAAAAACAAAGGATAAATATATATTCCTGCATTATATTACAAAACCTCCTGCGTATGATACCGGCTATTCCGGTTTATCTGCCAGGAATATGGAAGGATCTATGTTTCACATTGGCTATTATTATGCAAAAGTTACCTATCATGCAGATACCAGCCACCGAAAAGTACGTGTTACTTATACCGTAGATGCCGGCCCGCCAACGTTAATAGATACCGTTAGGTACATACTTAGAAAACCCGGCTTACAGGAAATTGCCCTTCATTCCAAAAAAGAATCGCAGCTTGTAGAAGACAAACCCATTACCAAAGCTGCAATCTTATCTGAAATAAACAGGCTGGTGGATAGTTTCAGGAACAATGGCTACTATAAATTTACCGCTGCAGAATTAAGGGTAAGGGGCGATACAACCATCGAAGCGCTAACTTCTGTAACGGATGACCCTTTTGAACAGTTGCGGCTACTCGCAGAAGCACAGGAGAAAAAAGATTCTCCACAAATAAAACTTGCAGTTGTATTGGTGCCGCCAACAGATTCATCCAGGCTAAATAAGTTTTATATCAACAAGATCTATATTCTTTCTGATTACAGGCAGGGAGATAATTTTATTGATACTATTGAAATAAATCAACGAAAAACCAGGAATTTCATTGAACGATATCATGAGCGGTTATATAGAACCGGTTTTCTATCAAGATCGGTTACCTTAAGGCCAGGCGATTTATTTAGGCAGAATGATTATTATGCTACCTTAAATAATCTTTCTAAAGTCGGCGTTTGGCAAAGCGTTAATATACAAATGATCGAAATACCGGGTGATAGCAGTAAACTCGATGTGATCGTTGAATTGATCCCCAATAAAAAATTAGGATTCCAGGCTTCATTGGAGGCCAGTTATTCTGCATCAACGGGTACATCCAGTGTTGTATCAGGTAATTTGTTTGGGATCTCCGGCAATCTTTCGCTGATTAACAGGAACCTTGCCAAAGAGGGCATTCGCATGACGCATAATATCCGTGCTGGTATAGAATTAAATAACAGTAGCCGAGGGCAAAAAAGCCAGCTCATCAATTCAAATGAATTGGGCTATTCAAATAATATTGCTATACCGCGATTGATATATCCAGGCTTTTTCAATCTATTCAACAAAAATAAAAGAAGTGGAAAACAAATTCCCGGTGAAACATTTGTAAATACAGATCTTTCTTATAACAACAGGCTAAATTTATTCAACCTCCAATCCATGAACTTAAATTTTGGGTGGAACAGGAATTGGCACAAGTGGAATTTCACCTTCAGGCCATTCTTTTTAGGCTTCAGTAATTTATTTAATGAGACGGATAGTTTTAAAAGAATACTGGTTGAGAATCCGTTTCTCAATTATTCCTACAATACGGCTTTTGTTGTGGGAACTGGTGCAGGCATTTCAAGGTCATGGTTTAATTCAAGGCATCCACTCAGTTTATCAAAAGAAAGAATTATAAGAATTAATGAAGAAGAATCGGGCCTCACCTGGGGTTGGATTCCTTTATTAAACAAATTTAAGCGCAGGTATATTAAACTGGATGCAGAATATAAATACACGGTTACATATCCCAAAACTGTTTTGGCTTTTCGTCTATTCGGTGGCGTTGGTGTTCCTTTATTGGGCAGCGATACCAACAGAACACTCCCCTTCTTCAAACAGTATTATGGAGGTGGTAGCAATAGTATGCGTGGCTGGCCCGTAAGAGGGATCGGCCCGGGCGGAAAACCATTAACGCCATTTAATTCAACCAAAGTATTCAATGACCGTACCGGCGATATGCAGTTGGAAGCCAATCTTGAATACCGTTATGATATAGCCCGTATCATTCCCAACACACTTACATTAAGAGGCGCACTCTTTGTTGATGCAGGAAATATATGGAACCTGCGAAACACGAAACTCGATGGCACCGCTGATACTACGCAGTTCATGTTTAAAAATATTTATAAACAGTTGGGTGTGTCTGCAGGCACCGGCTTCCGGCTCGACTTCAATTATCTTGTATTGCGATTTGATCTTGGCTTCCGTTTTAAAAGGCCCGAATTATATTACGAGAATGATGGCTGGAAAGCTCCTCCTGTTGGTTTCAATGATGTGCTGAAAAAAATATTTTCCCGCGGCCCCGATGATGAATATCGAAAATGGAGGTATGAGAATTTTAATTTTACGATTGGAATAGGATACGCCTTTTAGAGTTGTGAGTTGTGAGTGCTGAGTTATGAGTTTGTTTGTGATTTTGGATACTTCGGTTTGTGATCGAACTTTTCTTATTCCTTATTTTTTATTTCTTATTCCTTATTTCTTATTCCTTATTTTTTATTTCTTATTTCTTATTCCATTGATCATTGAATATCGTACGTCGAATATTGAAAATTAATTTACAGACTCCAAACCAAAAAGAATATCGAACAAGGAATATCGAACCTATTCTTTCAGACTTTCACCAAACTGCTCCATCGTCGTTCCGTTATTAACATCAAGCTCCCCTATCCTCGTTCGCCTCAACTCACTAAGAAATCCTCCACAACCAAGCGCCGCCCCAAAATCATGCGCCATGCTGCGTATATACGTTCCTGTTGAACACACGATCTTAAATTTCACTAAAGGCAAATCTATCTCCGTTATTTCAAATGATTTTATAAAAATGGTTCTTGGCTGAAGTTCAACCGTTTCTCCTCTTCGGGCAAGTTCATACAATGGCGTTCCTTGTTTTTTTATAGCTGAATAGATGGGCGGTATTTGTTGTATCTCACCAATAAAAGGAAAGGTGGCTGCATGGATATTTTCAATGCTTATGCCTGAAATATCTTTATGTTGTTCGGGTTCACTTTCCAGGTCATAGGTAGGCGTAACAGCGCCCAAAGTAAAGGAACCTGTATATTCCTTTTCATGCGCCATGTATTCATTTATCTTTTTAGTGAACTTACCGGTACACACGATCAATAAACCTGTTGCCAGCGGATCCAAGGTTCCTGCATGCCCAACTTTTTTTATACGTATGCTGTTTCTTATTTTTCTTACTACATCAAAGGATGTCCAATGCAGGGGTTTGTCAATGAGAATAACAACTCCTTCTTCAAATTTTGTTCTCATGGAATCGCTAATCGGTGAAATTATTTTTTTCACTTCACCAGGATCTTTTTCTCCATCTGTCTTTTCTTTGTGCTTGCGCCAGTAAGAATCTTTTTTTGCCAAGAGATATTTTTTTTTGCGAATGTAGTGATTCACGGTCAACTTGCTAAATAGCCTGCTTCGTTTTCAATTCCAGGTATTTATTTACCGTATTAACGCTTAGGTTTTCAGGTGAAGTAAGAATAGAAAGTATTCCGTATTTCTGCAGTTCCTTTACAATGAGTTTCTTTTCGAAAATAAATTTATCGGCAATTGTTTTCACATATACGTCTTCAATGTTCAATGCTTCTGAATGAGACAATTGGCTTAATTCTGTATTCTCAAAAAAAACAACCAGCAACAAATGATGTTTAGCAATAGAACGCAGGTAATTTACCTGCCGGCGTAATCCATTCAATGATTCAAAGTTTGTGTATAAAATAAGGAGGCTGCGTTGTTTGATCTTATTTCTTACCTGCATGTAAAGCAATTCAAAATCACTTTCAAGAAATGCCGTTTGTTGCTTGTAAAGTACCTGCATGATCTTTTCACGTTGCACGGGCTTCCTGTCAGCCGCTATGATGGTTCCCATTTTATCTGCAAATGTTACCAGCCCGATCTTGTCCTGTTTTTGCAGGCAAACACTACTCATTACAAGGGTGCTGTTGATGGCATAATCTAACAACGTCAGGTTGCCAAAAGGCATTTTCATCAACCTGCCTTTATCGATGATACAATAAATCTGTTGAGATTTCTCATCTGTAAAATTATTTACCATCAGGGTTCCCTTGCGTGCAGTTGCTTTCCAGTTAATACTGCGCATATCGTCGCCCGTTATGTAATCTTTTATTTGCTCAAATTCCATACTCTGTCCAATCTTTCTCATTCTTTTGCTGCCATGTTCATTTACCAACGTAGCGTTGCTCATCAACTGGTATTTACGAAGATGCATGAAGGAAGGGTACACTGCAACAGCCTGGCTTGTTTCTTTTTGAAATCTCCTTACTAAAAGCCCGAGTCCCGATTTTACATAAAGGATCGTTCTGCCAAATTCATACACACCCCGTTCTTTAGGCTTTACTGTATAAGCAATGCTTTGCTCTTGCATCGAATTAAATGAACGTTTTAAAATAAAATCCCTGATCTGCAATTGCTCAGGTAATTCATCAATAATATCCATTCTTACCGGAAAATTCATCCTGTTATTAATCTTAAGTACAACTTTATTCTCATCTCCGTTGCTCAGCCGCTCACTCATGATCCTTTGTGCTGCAGGTGCTTTACCAATAAAAAATAAAAAAATATAATCTGCCGCAACTAAAAAAAGAAAAGCTCCCCATATGATCTTTATAATCGGGAATAAAGGATTTAGAAAAAAAGCAAATACAAACAATACGATGCATGTCCCCATGATGATGTAAAATCTTGGAGAGAGAAAGAGGTCGCCTACGTATTTTTTTATGAACTTCAAAAGAGTTGTGAATTGTGAGTTGTGAATTGTGAGTTTGTGAATTCAAAATTGTGAGTTGCAAGTTTTTTAAATAGAATTTAAACTTCAACTTTTCTAATTATTAAAAGTTAGTTTAAACAAACTCAGAACTCACAACTCTTAACTCACAACTTACCTTGGCACTTCCGCCGATTTTAATATCTGGTCAATCAAATCATCTGCACTAATTCCTTCCATTTCTTTTTCGGGTGTAAGCATGATCCTGTGACGGAGTACGTGCGGCGCCATTTCAATAATATCTTCCGGTATTACAAAATCACGTCCTTTTACAGCAGCTGCTGCTTTGGATGATCTTAATAATGCCAGTGATGCTCTTGGAGATGCTCCTAAAAATATGGAAGGTGAGTTTCTTGTTTCGTTGATAACATGTGCAATGTATTCTACCAGCTTAGGCTCGATCTTTACCTCCAGCAACATTTCCCTGAAATGCTTCAGTGCCTGTGGAGACAACACCTTATTCACCTGTTGCAGCATTTCATTTTGCGTTTTGCCTTGCTGGTTTTGAAGGATCATAATTTCTTCCTGGAGTGTTGGATAATCAACTTCTACTTTAAAAATAAAACGATCAAGTTGTGCTTCCGGTAAGCGATAGGTGCCTTCCTGCTCAATTGGGTTTTGTGTTGCCAATACGATAAAAGGATATTCCATCATGTGCGTATATCCGTCAACGGTAACCTGGCGTTCTTCCATTACTTCAAACAAAGCTGCCTGCGTTTTTGCAGGAGCCCGGTTGATCTCATCTATCAAAACGATATTGCTAAAAACAGGACCGGGCTTAAAATTAAAACTTCCTTCCTTTGGATTAAATACAGAAGTTCCTATAACATCACTCGGCATCATATCAGGTGTAAACTGCAGGCGGGAAAATTTCACGTCAACGATCTTTGCGATCAATTTTGCTGCGAGTGTTTTTGCCACACCCGGAACTCCTTCGATCAATATATGGCCATCACACAACAAACCGATGAGTAGCAGTTCTACCAGTTGATGTTGCCCTACGATTACTTTAGCAATTTCAGACCGTATTGCATTGAGTGCTTCATTTAATTCCGTTATGTTGGAACGTTCCTGAAATAAATTCTCTTCCATTATTTTCGTTTTTTATAAAATTGCTGAATTTGTTCATTTAAAGAT
Organism: Ferruginibacter sp.; assembly: GCA_039934735.1. Taxonomy (GTDB): domain Bacteria; phylum Bacteroidota; class Bacteroidia; order Chitinophagales; family Chitinophagaceae; genus Ferruginibacter. Next base: position 59,468 of record JBDTLP010000011.1, read on the forward strand.
AAAAGCTGGTAATCGTCCAGTTTATCATGTTCATTTGCATGCTTAATTGCATGATAAAGTGAAGTTGTTTTTTCTAAAGATACAGCACTCTTCCTGCTAAGCGTTTTAATAAAATCCTCGCTTCCCATATTGGGATGTAAAAAATAATTGGTGCGGATGTATTCATTAAAATAAGTGATCATTTTATCAGCTATATTCTTATTATCATTCTGCTGCAGGTAAAGCCTGGCAATTGTTTCTGTAAATGCAACCGAACTATTTACATTCGGATCTATCTGTTTAATGATGCGCTGCCTGCGTTTTATTTCAAACAAAATAAACAGTAATAATAATAACAATGCTATCCATAAAGCAGCAGCAATCGGTGGAATACTCAGTAACTTGCCCAGTGAAGAAGAAGCACCATCAGCGCCACGGTTATTTTTTTGAGAATAATAATCATCCCAGTAAACATGTTCAGGTGCTTCATTCATGAGCTGCAATAATTTCTCCATGTACAAATGATTCTCATTCTTTAGTAAAAAATAATTACTAAAAGCACGTGGGGCAGTATGCAAATACATTTTCCCTTTCCCCCAAAAGAATACAATGCAATTTGCCTCTTCCTTGCTATTGTATCCTATGATCCTGCTATAGATCTCATTCGTTTCAGAAAAATGACTTGTGAAAGGCAAATAGAAATAGCTAAACTGGGTTTTAGATGTATCTGCTTCTTCAATCAACCTTACAGAAGTTTTTACAAAAAAAGGTGGAATAAGATTTTCCTTGTCTTCCTTTACTTTACAATATATTTTTTCCAATAAGGTTGTATCTATGTAGGCCGATGAAAGAAAAAACGTATTTCCTTTATAAACATAATCCAGTATTGCATCTACGTCTTCGCTCTTCGTAAAGAAATTATTTGTTACACAAAAATAAAGGGAAGCCGTATCGGTAATTGATGTAGACATTTCTTCAAAAGGCAATTTTGTTTTCTGAACAAAATTATCGCGATAACTATTTTGCAATATTCTTAAAGCGATATTGCCACCAAAGGGCCTGGTATCGGCGCCCTGGTAGGTTTCTCCCATATCCGGCAGGGAAGTTTTTTTTGTACATCCGTTTAAGAAAATGATGGTACACAAAAATAAAATATATGGCAAGCTTTTATTCAATCACTAAATTTTATTATAAAAAGAATGATAGTTTTTTTCTATTTGCTCATATTGTTCACGGGCTATATTTAAATGGCCATACCACACATATTCATAATTCAAAACAAGAGAAGCAAAATCGTTTTTCTTATCAGGGCCGATCTCCTGTACATACTGGAAATTTGTTTTATCAACAGACCGTTGCAACTGTCCTTTATCTGAAAGCTGCCTCAATGTTTTTAAGAATAGATAGCGCACTGCCATCCTGTAATCCCCAATATTAAATGACTGTCGAATGAGTGCATCATAATCAGATGCATTATCAATTAAATGTTCATCTTGCGCTACCTCCTTTACAGGAATTGAAGAACGGTTCTTTTTAAATATTCCCTGGTTGAGAAATAATTTATACAAAATATAAAGCACAAAAAAGATTGCCATTGCCCAAAAGATCCCCTTCACAATAGAGGATGAAAAAAAATCACTCAAACCAGAAGAAGCTGATGAAGAAGAATCACTGCTAACAGTTCTGTTTTGAGAAAGATATTCCTTCTCTCTTTCTTTCAGCAGGCTATCCAGGTTTTTTACGTAGGCGTATTTTTTATCGTTTTTCCATGAATCAACCGTATCTGCGGGCATCATGATCTCATGCATGTAAAGGATCGTGTCTGTAAAATTAGCTTCTTCTTTATTTGGATTGGTTGGTATTCCTTCTTCAGGATTATCGAGCAGGGTGCTGTCAGAATACTCATATCCCTGCGTTTGTGCAACACTGTTATTTGTAATAAAGCATATAAAACAAAATATGAAAAAGGATCTAAGCATTTGTTTCATTTAACCGGCTAACGATGCCATCATCTTTTATAAAATATCCCCGCTTGCTTAGCCTGATTGGGAGTATTACAAAATACCATATAATCAATAAGAAAGATCCACTTAAAATAAGCACGCTTAACCAAATAGGCATACCTGAATTTCCTTTTTGAAAAGAATCGCTCATGAGCCTCGTAATATAACTTTCCAAAAATGCCGCAGTAATAAAAAAAGGAATCAGGCAAATTAAAATTTTCGCTGCATCCTTGATACCTCGCTTGAAGGAAGCCATGCGGGTGTATGTACGGGGAAATAATATTCCATTTGCCAAAACAAAACCTGCAGTGCCTGCAATGATGATGGATGATATTTCAATGGTACCATGTATCCAGATTACGAGTATTGATTGTGTACCAAGGCCATGCTCAAAAAAGAAATATTGAAAGCTGCCTAACATAACACCATTGGTCCACAGGTCTTTTAATGTGAAAAGCCCAACCGTAAGCCCCCCGATAAACATTCTAAATGCTACAAAAATATTATTGAATGCTATTCTCGCAAACATATTGAAAGTGCTTTGATCGGCACTATAAACGCCGAATGGATTTCCATCCCTGATACTTCTTTCTGTACTATCAACATAGTCATTTCCTACGATACTTCTTAAAACTGCCGTATCATTCAGGGATGTCAATACACCGATCGCTACAAATAAAGCAAAGAGGATTGTTGTAAATAAAAATACACGATGGTGCTTTTTAAATAGCATGGGCAACTCAAACTTCCAGAATTGAAAGATGCGGCTGTATTTCTCTTTTTTATTTTGATAAATGCTTTGATAAATAGATGCAGTGATACCATTGATCCATCTTGTCACCTTACTTCTTGGATAAAAAGTTTTTGCATAAGAAAGATCATCGATCAACGTAATAAAACGTTCGGCGGTTTCATCCGGATTTTTAGTTTCCTGGTGCTGGTAGGTTTTCCACTTCTCAGCATTTTTCTTTATAAACATTGCTTCACGCATGGCCGAATTATTTGTCGCTTCGCCAGATATCAGATATCAGACATCAGCAGTACCGTATAATTATTGACTTATTCTCTTATTGACCTATTCACTCATTCACTCATTCACTCTTCTTCTACAATTTGCTGCATTTTTGATAAATAAAAAAATATCCTTTTAAATTATTCCAATTTGTAAATTGCATACATGTCGATCATAACGATAACAACGGCTTTCAATATTGATCTTGAATTTGAAATTGCTCCTTTTCATAAGAGATTGTTTGCCTATGTTATAGATTTTGCTATTCTGATCGTATATTTTTTGAGTATGCAATCTCTTTTAGAAAGTGGTCTTTCGATGAGCTACGAAGACAATATCGGGATCTACCTGATCACAATATCTTTACCAATGCTGCTCTATTCCCTGCTTTTTGAATTGTGGCAGAATGGTCAAACCATTGGTAAAAAACTTATGACGATTCGGGTGATCAGTCTTAATGGCGAAGAACCAACTTTTGGACAGTATATGCTACGCTGGATCACTAAATTTTTTGAATGGCCCCTGTTCTTTGGCCATATTTTATATCACTTGCCAGTGTTGGTGGGTATTTTCAGTGCTGGCTTTATGGGAATAGCAGTGGTTATTTCCATCTCTGCTTCAAAAAGAGGCCAGCGGCTTGGCGACTTTGCAGCAGGTACTGTAGTGGTAGATACAAAAACATCCCTCAGTGTGGCCGATACCGTATTTATGGATGTAAGAAACCAAAATTACAAGGTATTATTTCCTGAAGTAATGCGGCTAAGCGACAGCGATATTAACACCATCAAAACAGTTATTACGCAATCAAGGAAAAGAAATAATGACGATATGAGTTACCGGGTGGAAGCTAAAGTAAAACAGGTGCTTGATATTAAATCCAGCCTGTTGCCCAATGATTTTTTAGAAAAACTATTGGAAGATTATAATTACCTGGCCACAAAGGAATAAAAGATCAACGCATACTGCCTGCAAACATAATCCCTATTATCATTGCCAGTATAATAAATCCCAGGTAAACGATCATGATGATGCCCATGATCCGGTAAACCCTTTTTAAATTCATCAACGAATCATTAAAAATCTGCTGATCGGTTACAGCCAAAGCAGTGATCATTTTGGAAGCAAAAAAATAAAGGTATAATGAAAGGAAAAAATATATACAACCGATGATCAGATAAATCACGGTAATAAAACCTGTACCAACCATAGGAGCAGGAGAATGAGTTATACTACGAAATGAAGAAAAAATACTTGCCGCAAAAAGTCCTCCCAATGCAATAAGCCCACTAAAAATAAATCCCAATATAGCAAGGAATCTTGCCCATTTAGCGGTGGCATGCAGGTGCTCAAAAGCTATAGGGTCCACATGTAATTCTGCTGTCAAAAGATTTTCTCCGGATTCCATTGTAAAAAGTTTTAACTAATGATAAATGAATATAATTTTTATTTACTCAAAAGATAATTTTTTTAAAATTAATACGCCCTGGCAAACAAAACTCTCTGAACACTTGGTTTTCCTGTAAGAATACACAAGCCGCTTTCCATTTTGTTATTCATTGGGATACAACGTATGGTTGCTTTTGTCTGTTCTTTTATTTTTTCTTCTGTTTCGCCTGTGCCATCCCAATGTGCAGAAATGAAGCCGCCTTTTTCATCCAATAATTTTACAAATTCGTCCCAGCTATTTGCTTCACGTATATTTTCATTCCTGAAAGCAAGGGCTTTGTTGTAAATATTTTGCTGAATTTCTTCAAGCAGATTTTTGATCGTTGCTGAAAGCCCTTCGAAAGAAACAGATTGTTTTTCTTTGGTATCTCTTCTTGCAACTTCAACCACATTGTTTTCAAGATCACGCATGCCCATAGCAATTCTTACAGGCACGCCTTTTAATTCGTACTCTGCAAATTTCCATCCGGGCCTTGCGTTATCACTGTTATCATATTTCACACGAATACCAAGTGCTTTTAATTCTTTTATTAATGAATCTACTTTTGCATCAATAACAGGTTTGCTTTCTTCTCCTTTATATATTGGAACAATTACAACTTGTAATGGTGCGATCCTTGGAGGCATGATCAATCCCTGGTCATCGCTGTGCGCCATGATCAATGCACCGATCAATCTTGTAGATACGCCCCAACTCGTTGCCCATACATATTCAAGTTTGTTTTCTTTATTCATGAACTGCACATCAAATGCCTTCGCAAAATTTTGTCCGAGAAAATGAGAAGTACCTGCCTGCAATGCTTTGCCGTCCTGCATCAATGCTTCGATGCAATAAGTATCTTCTGCGCCCGCAAAACGTTCATTGGCTGTCTTCACTCCTTTTATAACAGGAACTGCCATGTATTGCTCCACAAAATCTGCATATACATTCAGCATCTGTTCTGTTTCGGCTATGGCTTCCTGTTTGGTTGCATGAGCGGTATGTCCTTCCTGCCATAAAAATTCTGCCGTGCGTAAAAATAATCTCGTACGCATTTCCCATCTTACCACGTTTGCCCATTGATTTATCAATAAAGGAAGATCACGGTATGATTGTATCCATCCTTTATAGGTATTCCATATAATGGCTTCGCTTGTTGGGCGAACGATCAGCTCTTCTTCCAGTTTTGCTTCAGGATCAACCATTAATTTTCCTTTATTATCAGGATCTGTTTTTAAACGATAGTGCGTAACAATGGCACATTCTTTTGCAAAACCTTCCGCATTTTTTTCTTCTGCTTCAAATAAACTTTTAGGGATGAACAAAGGGAAATAGGCGTTCACGTGCCCGGTATCTTTAAACATTTTATCTAACTGATCACGCATGTTTTCCCACAGCGCATAACCGTAAGGTTTAATAACCATGCAGCCACGCACTGCAGAATAATCTGCCAGCCCACCTTTAATAACGAGATCATTGTACCATTGCGAATAATCTGCTGCCCTTGTTGTAAGTTCTTTGCTCATTTTTTTATTTACTTAGATTTTTTGTCCATTTGCTATCAGAAATCAGATATCAGATTTCAGATTTCAGCTAGATTATATAATTTAGAATTTTCAATTAATTTATTCGGTTGCCGGTTGCCGATTCCCGTTTTGTTTTACACATCTTTAACATCAATTATCTCCAATTAACTGTCATCAACCTGTAGTTTTGCGAATACCTTTCCATACATCCCATGTACAAACCTTATCTCAAAACTGCACAAAAGTAGTAACTTCATCTTATAATCTTTTTAATCGTTGCGCCATGAACCTTAAAATTTTACTTTTTGTTTTATCTGTTGCTTTAGTAAGCAGTTGCAGTACCGCCTATAAAACTGGCCAAACACCTGACGATGTTTATTATTCGCCCGCCAGGCCCATTGAAGAAAAACACAATGTGGAAGAGAAGAAAGATGAAATAAAAACTGTAAAAAGAAACTACCAGGACAGGCAAATTGTAATGAGTATCTATGATCCACGCTGGCGCAATTTTGATGATGACTACGATGCGTATTATGATCCTTATCGTTATGGCTATAGCTGCGGATATTATTACAATCCTTATTATTATCCATCGCCCGTCTATATTTCTGGTGCCATATTTACAAATCCAAAAAATACAACGCCCCGCATGACCAACCTGGGTAGTTATAATTATTCAAATATGGTGGTTGTAAATCAAAAAAGTGGTTCTACTACATTAATCAAGTCAACCAGGCCTTACAATAACAACAATAATGCTACTGATTATATAAGAAGGATTATAACTCCGCAGGCCAATACATCTTCGAATAATACTTATCGCTCTTCTGATAACAATACAAGAACCTATACCCCATCAACAAATAATAGCAGCACAAATTCTTCTTCGGGAAGCAGCAGTAATGGTAGTTCTGGAACTCCTGTAGCAAGGCCACATCGTGGAGGATAATACGCCTGGCGGTCTAACATTTCACTGATCCTTGTATGGATCAAAAATTTCATGCATGAAAAAAATTATACTATTATTTTTTATAGCGATCAGTGCAAGGTGTTTTGCACAGATACCGGAAGATGCGATCCGCTATAGCTGGTTTCCACAAAATGCTACGGCCAGGATCATGGCAATCGGTGGTGCCATGGGATCTTTGGGAGGCGATATTACTGCTGCTTATGTAAATCCTGCCGGTCTTGGTTTTTACAAAACAAATGAGGCAGTTTTAACGCCAGGTTTTTTTTCTAATAACAACAAAGCGAATTTCAGGCAGGCGGAAACGTTAGATAAAAGAAATGGTTTTTCTTTTGGACCCAGTGGTGTGATCTTTGGATTTCATTCTCCTTTTAGTGGAGAAAAAAGCAATGCGATTTGTTTGGCAATTAACCAGACAGCCAATTTTAATAATGAAATTCATTATAAGGCTTTAAATAATTATAGTTCATTCGGCGAACAGTTTGCAGAAGAGCTGGCGAAAAGCAATGACCCTGTTGCTGATTTTTTATATTCCAATTCCAAAGCGCCTTATTCAATTGCACCTGCCTGGAACTCATATTTAATAGATACCGTGAGGGTGAATGGCGTATTGCAGGTAAGAGCAGCTTCAGAAAGAATATTGGATTCCGGCCAGGCGCTACAACAGGAAATGATAAAAAAAACCAGTGGTGGAATTTATGAATTCGCCCTTTCTTTTGCAGAGAATAGCAATAAAAAATGGCTGTGGGGAGCTACTATTGGTATCCCTGTTGTTTATTATAAAAGCAATACCACTTTCATAGAAACAGATACATCCTCCAATAACTTTAATGGTTTTAAATCCCTTATTTATAACGATAATTTCAAAACCACCGGCGTTGGCGGAAATTTAAAGTTGGGTGTTATTTACAGGCCAAAGGATTACATACGGTTAGGCTTAGCCGTACACACGCCTTCGTTCTTTTTACTTAAAGATACCAGGACAGTAAATTTTAATACGCAGATTGAATCGGACTCTGGAAATGTCTATTCTTATGCAGAACATTCTACTACTTATACAAACGACCAGCCAGGCGAATCCAGTTATTACCAAACCACTCCATGGAAAGTGATTGTAAGTGCTTCATACGTTTTTCGTGAAATTCAGGACACGAGAAAACAACGTGCTTTTATTACTGCTGACATTGAGTATTTAAATCATCGCGGTAGCCGCTTCAGTAATAATAATGAAGATCCCACCGACCAGGAAACGGCTTATAACAAAGCACTTAATAAAGTAGTCAAACACGAATTCAAAGGCACTTTCAACTTCAGGGCTGGTGGCGAAATAAAATTCAATACGATCATGGGCAGGCTTGGTTTTGCGTATTACGGAAATCCTTACAAAGACAAAGCCTTAAAGGGAAATCGTACACTATTAAGTGGCGGACTTGGCTATCGCAATAAAGGATTTTTTATTGACCTTACCTATATCTATAACATCACGAAAGATGTAAATATGCCTTATCGTTTGGAGGATAGAGCGAATACATTTGCTACCATTAAACAGGAGCAGGCGAATGTGGTGGCGACAGTTGGGTTTAAGTTTTAAGGACAACAAGTGCCTAAAATCCAGGGCCCTCAATGAATGGTTATGCTTATTCATCAATTACTCCCGCATTAATTTTCAAAATACAGCTGTATAGTTCCAATCTTCGGGTTAAATATCCTGGATTAGCTCATATCTCTTGATATGCCGGGCATTTTACGGTTAGAATAGAATTGTAACACGATTTTTGTAACAGGAAATCGTGTTACAAAAATCGTGTTACAATTCTAAATGCATAAGAATTTCTTTTCCCCAGGCCACGCCATTCACATCCTTAACATAATCAACTATTCGGAAGTTTTTTATTCTACACCAATGATTGGAAGGCAGATAATACGACGCAATAGACAACAATATTCTAAAACATTGTTGCCCGGTAAACAGTTTCAAAATCCTTATTATCAGTGCTAAACCTCACCTCACCCCCTATACAAAAGAGAAAAGATGCTAGAGACCTTAGCCGCAAGGGCTTAAGCACAACATTGAATTTTAATCGGGCAACAATGAAAAACACTATAAATAATTGTACCCTTGCATTCTTGGATGAAAGAATTTTTGCAATGAATTTTTAAATTCTAGATTTTTAAGATTAACTAATACCTTAGAATTTGCATATGAAATACATTCATACGTTTAGGAAATAAAGAAAATAAATGATTGGATTTCAAGTTGATAAAATGGTATTAGATTACGTAAAATGCAGCAGATAGCAAGTATTTCACAAAATTAAAAATGAACGATACAGCATGGGATTTTTTAAAAAAACAGCAGGTATTAAAAGTTATTGGAAGAATATTAGAAAACTGCCAATACCCCATTGAGATGACCTGATTTTATGAATAATGAAATGGGATCAATTACGAAAAAAAAGTATCTGCCTATATTCAGTTAAAAAATAACCCGCCTTTTTTCTGCCTGGATTATATCTGTCGTAACTTCGATTACATAACAGCCCGTACTTTACAGACATTTATAGATTTTCAGCTTATCCATTTCAATGTATTATTTCATAATTATGGATAGCTTATATCAAATTACCAGGTTGTATTGACGCTACTATAAATCGATTGCGGATATTTTTTTTAAAGATTGGAAGACAATAGTTTATATTTATATCTGCGGGTTTAATTTTGAATTAACCCGCGACAATACAAGCGTTGGCTGCTATATAATACAGACTACCCTTTTTACAAGATTTGATATGGAAATTGACAATAAAAAATTGATAGTTAAAAAAGTTGATGGAGGTGCCTTCCTTTTTTTGTTTGGACTATTTCAATTTGTAGGCGGACTTTTCATAATTTTTCTTATCATAAAAAATGCAATTAATGGCGATTTTTTTAGAGAGAATGGTTGGCTAAATCTTTTTCTTTTATTCATATCAGTATTTATAATACCAGCAGGACTATTTGCTTTAACTTATGCCTTTGGAGACAGAAAAATATTTGAAATTAATGCAGATGGAATTAAGATTAAAAACCAAATGACTATTTGCTGGCAAAACATTTATGAAATTGAGACTAGAAAATATCCTGGACCAAGAATGTCATTTTACAGAATTAAACTTTTTAATGACTATGACAAAAAACAAAAAAAGAGTATTTGGTTTAGTTCAGACACAAACCCTGATTGGACAGAAATTATTGAAATTTTAAGTAATTACACTGCAAGACATAATATTATTTCGACTTAATATTTTGGTAGGACTATACAGCAGCCAACATTAAGAACAATAGCCGCAAATTCCCCCACAAAAAAAATCTCCGTTAAAGT